>NZ_JBHWIQ010000031.1:63559-90182 GCF_042732055.1 Streptomyces sp. NPDC059816 | reverse complement strand
GGTGGTGGTCCCACCCCCGGGGCGGCCCGCGGCCGGGGGGGGGGTGTCCCCCGCCGCGCGCGCCGGGGGGGGGGGGCTGCTCCGGGGCCCCCCCCCCCACCTCCGCACCGCAGTGAGCGCGCCGAGGTGTGGCGGGACACACCCGGCGCGCTCCGCGCGGACCCCCCTCGCACGCCCGTGCGCACGCCCTTCTGTACGCCCGTGCGCCCGGTTCGTCGGCCTCCCCGCGGGCAGCCATCACCCCAGGGGCGTCGAGCAGGAGGTGCGCGGTGCACACAGCGGTCCCGGCTGCCTGGCTGCTCATCGCGCTCGGCGCGCTGAGCGGGGGCTACTGCCTGGTGCGGATGCTCACCGGTACCGGACGACAGCGCCGGACGGCGGGGGGCGAGGCGCTGATGGGGTTCGGGACCGTGGTGATGGCCCTGCCCACGGCGCTGGTCGCGGTGCCCCGCCCCGCATGGGCCCTGTGCACGGTGGTCTTCGCCGTGGCGGCGCTGGGCGCCCTGCGGTACGCGCGGGACTCGGTGCACCAACTGCACCACCTGGTGGGGGCGGGTGCGATGACCTACATGTCGGTGGTGATGGCGACGGCCCCGGCCGGACACGGGAGCGCGGGCTTCGCCCCGCTGACCGCCGCACTGCTCGGGTACTTCGCCGGGTACGTCTTGTGGACGGGCGCCCGACTCGTCCCCGCACCGCCCCCGCCCGGCGGCTCCGTCCGCTCGACCGGGATGAGCGGGGCGGCCCACCGACCGGAGCTGGCCCGGGCGTGCCGGCTCTCGATGGGGTTGGCCATGTGCGCCATGCTGCTCGCCGTCTGATCGGCGGTGGCCCGGTCGACTCCGGTGCTCGCCCGGACGAGCCCGCCCGCACTACGGACGAAACGTGTCCTACGTCACTTGCGCCGATCATCCGTACCACCACGTCACCACACGCAAATAGGCTGGCGGCATGACGGTATCCGTGGCACTGCTGCTGCTCGGCGCCCTTACCGCTGTCCTCGCTCCGCGCCTCCTGGCGCGGGCCGACTGGCCCGAACGGGAACCCGTGGTCGCCCTGTGGGTCTGGCAGTGCGTGGTGGCGGCGGTCCTGCTGTGCTGCGCGCTGTCGATGACGCTCAGCGCGGCAGCGGCCTGGCAGGCGGTGCGCGGACGGCTGTTCGCCCCCGCGCCCAGCGGTGTCGTGGAGGCGTACGCACTGGGGGCGGCCGGGCCCTGGGCCGCGGCGACGGCCCTGCTGCTGGCCGGCGGCGGTGTGTGGACGGCCGCCATGCTGACCCGGGAGATCGTTCGCACCCGGGCCGCCCGCCGCGCCAGCCGCGCCGAACTGCGGGTCCGTTCCCCGCTGTTGCCGGGCGAGGAACCGGGCACGGACCGGCTGGTGGTGCTGGAGGGCGAGCGGCCGGACGCCTGGTGGCTGCCCGGGGCGGCGCCCCGGCTCGTCATCACCACGGCGGCACTGCGACGGCTGAAGGGTCGACAGCTCGATGCGGTGCTCGCCCATGAGCAGGGCCACGCACAGGCCCGCCACGACTGGCTGCTGCACGCGTCCTCGGCCCTGGCCAACGGGTTCCCGCAGGTCCCGGTCTTCGCCGCGTTCCGCGACGAGATGCACCGACTGGTCGAACTCGCCGCCGACGACGTCGCCTCGCGCCGGTTCGGGCGGCTCACCATCGCCCTGGCACTGGTCGAACTCAACGAGGACCGCGGTGTGTTCGGGCCGTGCCCGACCCCACAGGCACTCGTTCCGCAGCGGGTGAACCGCCTGCTCACCCCGCCGCGCCGGCTCACTCCGGCCAGGCGGCTGCGGCTCACCGCGGCGGCGGCGCTGGTCCCGGTGGTGCCCGTCCTGGTGGCCTTCGTACCGGGGCTGCACGCCCTGCGCTGACCGGTCCCGGCACCGCCCGGGTCGACGGGGAGGACGGAACCCGATCCGGCCACCCGTGCGGGCACCCACCGGCCGAACACCTCGATCGCCCCGTCGATCCCCGCGGATTCCTGGTCCGCCGCACGCGAGGTCAGGGAGGATCACCCCCATGCACAAGGTGTCCCCACTCCCCCCATCGAGCCCACCCGGCCCCATGACCTCACGCGCCCCACGGGTCGCAGTGGTCCTGGGCGGGTTCGCCACCCTGCTCCTGGTCCTGGTCGCGACCCGCTGGAGCCCGTTGCTGGACGTGGACGAACAGATCGCCCGTACCACGCACGGCTGGGCCGTGGCCGACCCCGGCCTCACCCACGCCAACCGCATCCTCACCGACTGGGCGTGGGACCCGTGGACCATGCGGGCGTTGCTCGCGGTGGTCGTGGGGTGGCTGCTGTGGCGCCGCGACGGATGGTTCGCCGCCTGGCTCGCGGTTTCCTGTGCCCTGGGAACGCTGCTCCAGCAGGCGCTCAAGGCCGGCGTCGGACGGGAGCGCCCCCGCTGGCCCGACCCGGTGGACTCGGCGAACTACTCCGCGTTCCCCTCCGGACACGCGATGACCGCGACGGTGGTGTGCGGGCTGCTCCTGTGGACCCTGTACCGGTACGGCGTCCGGCGGTCGCTCTGGCGGGGGGCGCTGGTCGTCGCCGCGGTCTCCGTCCTCGGCGTGGGGCTCACCCGCATCTGGCTGGGCGTGCACTGGCCCTCCGACGTGGTGGAGGGGTGGCTCCTGGGCGGTCTGACCGTCTCGGTGGCGGTCCTGTCGTACGAACGGTTCCGCGGCCCGAGCCGGCTCCCGGACGCCGACCGCACCGGAGCGCTCCGCGGCCGTCCGTGACCGGGCGCACCGCGGCTCAGGACTGGTAGCCCTCGACCTGGGAGGACGGCCGCACCCGGGCCTCGTCGGGGTTCTCACCGTATTCGGACTTGGCCCGCCGCTGACGGAGCAGGTCCCAGCACTGGTCGAGTTCCCGTTCCAGTTCGGCGAGCCGGGCGCGTTCCGCGGTGCGGTCGCGGCCCTCCGCGAGCCCGTCGCGCAGTCGCCGCTCGTCCTCGACCATGGCGGTGATCCGCTCCAGGATCTGTCGCTGGTCCATGTCATCGCCTCCTCGGCCCCGTCCCCACTGTAGGGAGCGGGGAGGAGTCCCGCGAGAAGAGCACGCGGCCCGGGCCACCGGGCCCGGGCCGCGTTCGTGCACCGCCGTCCGCATGGACGCTCCCCCGCTGCGCCCATGCGGACAGCGGACCGGGTGGGGCCGCGAGGCCACCACCGACTCCGCTGAGTATATTGGCTGGAAGCCAGTCAACGCAGGAGTACAGGATGACCCCGCGCAGCGCATCGGTCAATGAGGAGCTGCGACGGCGCAGCCGTGAGCGGCTGTTGCGGGCGACCGTGGAGCTGGTGGCCGAGCGGGGGTACGAGGCGACGACCCTGTCCGACATCGCGGACCGGGCGGGCACCGCCCGGGGCCTGGTGTCCTACTACTTCCCCGGCAAGCGCCAGCTCTTCCAGTCGGCGGTGCACCGGCTGATGCACACCGCCCTGGCCCAGGCCCTGGAGCGGGAACCGCGCACCGAGGAGGGCCACGAGCGGATGGCGCGCGCCATCGACGCGGTCCTGGGGCTCGCCCGGGACAGCACGGTGTTGATGCGCGCCCACATGGCGGGCATCCTCCAGGCCGAGGGGTTCGTCCGCTGCGCGGAGCAGCAGCGGCTCGCGGAGTTGCTCCGCGACACCGTCGCACGGTACGGGTCGCCCACTCCGGACACGGACTATCCGCTGTTGCGGGCGTTGCTGATGGGATCCGTGTTTGCGATCCTGCTGCCCGGTGCGCCGATGCCCGCCGAGGTGCTGAGGGCGGAGTTGTTCCGTCGGTACGGGCTGGCGTGGGAGTTGGGGACGCCACCGACCGAGCAGCCACCACGGGTGGCTCCGCAGTCAGGGCCGCCGGCGGACTTCTCCGGGCTGTTCGGCGCGGGTCGCGGCGAGCCGGGGGCCCCGGAGACCGAAGACCGCTGACGGTCGTTCCCGCCCCGGTGCGGGGGCGGGAACGACCGTCCGAACTCAGGCACCCCGGCGAGCTGGGGGTTCCGTCGCCGGGAGGCCCACTGCTGCGTCCGGACCCGGTCGGCCCGGTCGGGGTTCAGTCGGAGCGGGTCAGTCGTCGTCCCACTCGTCGTCGTCCCGGTCGAAGTAGTCGGGCTGGGTCTGGACGTTCAGCTCGTGCAACCTGACCCGTTCCGCGGAATTGGTGCGGCGGTCGTCGAGCTTGAGCACGTCGAAGCCCTTGGCCATGTCGTTGGAGTAGATGTACCCGTTGTAGTAGTACGCCGACCACGATCCACCGGCGACCAGCCTGGTCGTGCTCAGCGGGCCGCGCTCGAAGTAGGCGATCTCCTTGGGCTCGGTGGAGTCGGTGAAGTCCCAGACGGAGACTCCGCCCTGGTACCACGCCTGGACCATGAGGTCCTTGCCGCGCACCGGGATGACGGACCCGTTGTGGGCGACGCAGTTCTCGGTGTCGGCCTGGTGGCGCGGGATCTTGAAGTAGCTGCGGAACACCAGTTCGCGGTGGTCGCCCCGGCCGACGATGTCGTAGATGCCGTTGGCGCCGCGGTCCGGGCCGATCGCCGCGTTGCAGGTCGCGGCGCCGCCGCCGCCCAACTCGTCGGTGAAGACGACCTTCTTGGTGTCCTGGTTGAAGGTGGCGGAGTGCCAGAACGCGAAGTTCACGTTGTCCTGGACGACGTCGATCACCTTCGGGCGTTCGGGATCCTTGATGGAGAAGAGGATGCCGTCGCCCATGCAGGCGCCCGCCGCCAGGTCCTTCGACGGGAGCACCGTGATGTCGTGGCAACCGGTGGTCTTGGAGACACCCGGGTTGGTGGGTCCACCCGGGTTGCCGCCCCCGTCGGGGCCGCTACCGGGGAAGAGCACCGGGAAGTTGACGACCGCGGCCTGCTGGGGCGCCTTCTTCGGCACCTTGATGACCGAGATGCCGTCGTGCGGGGGCTGGCAGTCGGGGAACGCCGCGTTCGGGGAGTACGACGAGACGTAGACGTAGACGTTCTTCCGGTCCGGCACCAGGGTGTGGGTGTGCGAGCCGCAGGCCGTCTCCACGGCGGAGACGTACTTCGGGTTGCGCTTGTCACTGATGTCGAAGACCTTGAGGCCCTCCCACGAGTCCTTGACGCTCGCGGGTTGGGACGTGCTGGCACAGGAGTTGTCGCTGCGGGACGAGTCGGTCGACAGGAACAGCAGGTTGCCGGAGACCGAGATGTCGTTCTGCGAACCCGGGCAGAGCACTTGCGAGACGGTCTTCGGCGCCTTCGGGTCGCTGATGTCGAAGATCCGGAAGCCGTCGTAGTTGCCGGCGAACGCGTACTTGCCCTGGAAGGCCAGGTCCGAGTTGGTCCCGGGGAGCGCGTCCTTCGGGATGTTGGCCAGGTGCTTGATGTTGTCGGAGTGGACGATCTCGTCCTGGCCGGGTATCTCGCCGGCGGCTATCGCCTCCCTGGTGTCCCGGGCGTCCTCCTGGGACACCCGCTCGGGGCTCGACGGGGCGTCGCCGGGGTCGGGGATCGCCGCCGCGGGTGCGGCGGTCACCAGCGTGGCGAGCAGCCCCACCACTGCGGCGGCGACTCCCAGGCGTCTGCGCCGCGTTCGGGGATCGTTCGACAGGGTCACTGCGTCCTCCCTCTTCGCCGTTCACGGTGTGGAACGGTTCAGGAACACCCGCAGTATCGTCTTCATCATGCTCATATCAATAGGGGGGCAACGCAATCGTCACAAAGGTTTTCGATCACCGCCCCTGGAAGGGTGCTAAGACGGTAGGCGGCACACCCAGCCCGTCACCTCCGCCCGACGGCGCCCCCGCAAGGGCCGCCGAAACCCCCTCCACCCCGCCGTCAACTCCCCCCGCTTCGCAGGAGGATGCCTTGTACCGCAGTCGCAGCAGCCAGGACGAAGCAAGCCGACCGCCGGCCGCCATCCGCCGCACCTCTCCCCTCCGGCAAGGCCGTTCGGGTGCCGCGCTGCTCTGTGCGGCCCTGCTCCTGTCCCTTGCCGGCTGCGATGCGGAAGGTTCCGGCACAGCGGCCCCACAGAAGGCGGCGGGGCCCTCGGTGATCGCCCCGGGGAAACCGGGCGAAGGGGCTGCCACCCTCTCGGCGGGGGAGGCCAAGAAGCGGCTCGGCGACGATTCGCCCAACTCCGCGGACTTCGACTACATCCAGATGATGATCAAGCACCACGCCCAGGCCCTGGTGATGACGGAACTCGTCCCGACGCGCGCCGGGTCGGGGAAGGTGAAACGGCTCGCCGCCCGGGTGGCCGCCTCGCAGAAGCCCGAGATCGGCGCCATGGAGGGCTGGTGGGAGAGCAACGGCGGGCCCAAGCACAGCGCCGGCACGGGCCACACCCACGCGTCCATGCCGGGCATGGCCACCGAGGCCCAGCTGGCGGAGTTGCGGGCCGCCCGGGGCGGGGCGTTCGACGAACTGTTCCTCGCCCTGATGATCACGCACCACGAAGGGGCCGTGACGATGGCCGCCGACGCGCTCTCGGAGGGAAACAACGTCCTCGTGGAGGAGATGGCCAACGACGTGATCGCCCAGCAGACGGCCGAGATCGGACGGATGCGCGGGCTGCTGTGACGCAGCCGCCCCGCGACCGGAACACCCGGGCGCCGTGGTCCGGTCGCCACCCGGTCGCGGGGCACGCACACCGGGGCCGAGCCGGGAAAGCCCCACCGGAGCCCTACCGGAGCCCCGCCGGGTCGCTGCTCAGGGAGCTGCCCGACGCGCCTCCTCGGCCGCCGCGGCGGCGAGCACGCTGAGGACCAGACCGGGGAAGAGCGCGTCGAGGTCGTCCTCCCGCAGCCTGCTGTACTTCGCGGTGCCGCGGTAGTGCTGTCGGATGACGCCCGCCTCGCGCAGCACCCGGAAGTGGTGCGTGGTCGTCGACTTGCTGACCGGCAGCGGGAAGTGCGAACAGGGGAACTCGGCACCGGACGCGGCGAGTTCCCGTACGACGCGCAGCCGCATCGGATCCGCGAGGGCGTGCAGCACGGCTTCCAGGGTGATCTCTTCGCGGCGCGGGTGCGCCAGTTCACGACTACTGGTGGTGACGGTGGTCACGGCGACTCCCGGGTCTGTTCGGTGCGTCCAGTGTACGGCTTGGTTCGACGCTCGTCGTAGTTTGACAGTTGCCGTACTACGAGCGTTATCGTACTACCCAACGCCCCGTCCACCGGCCCCGGTTCACCACGCCCGTCGGCCGTGTCACGGAGCGCCCGCCACCCGGCCCCCTGAAGGGAAACCGCCATGAGCGCCCTGTTCGAACCCCTCACCCTGCGGTCGCTGACCATTCCCCACCGGGCGTGGATGGCCCCGATGTGCCAGTACTCCGCCGCGCCCGCCGGACCGCAGGCCGGGGTGCCCACCGACTGGCACTTCGCGCACTACGCGGCACGCGCCGCCGGCGGCACCGGGCTGATCCTCACCGAGGCGACCGCGGTCAGCCCCGAGGGGCGGATCTCGATCGCCGACGTGGGCCTGTGGAACGACACCCAGACGGCGGCGTTCCGCAGGATCGTCGACTTCCTCACCGAGCAGGGCACCGTCCCGGGCATGCAACTCGCCCATGCGGGCCGCAAGGCGTCGACGGACGTCCCCTGGCGCGGCGGCGGTCCGGTCGGCCCCGAGGCGCACGGCTGGCAGACCGTCGGACCGAGCCCGCTGCCCTTCAGCCCTGATCACCCCGCCCCTCGGGAGCTGACGACACAGGAGATCGCCGAGATCGTCGAGCAGTTCGCGGGGGCGGCACGGCGGGCCCTGGCGGCCGGGTTCCGAGTGGCCGAGATCCACGGGGCGCACGGCTATCTGATCGGCGAGTTCCTCTCACCGCACGCCAACCGGCGCACCGACGCGTACGGAGGGTCGTTCACGAATCGGAGCCGCTTCGCGCTGGAGGTGGTCGACGCCGTCCGCGCGGTGTGGCCCGACGAGTTGCCGCTGTTCTTCCGGATCTCCGCGACGGACTGGCTGGAGAGCGACGGTTGGACCGTTGACGACACGGTCCGTTTCGCCGCACAGCTCCAGGAGCACGGGGTGGACCTGCTGGACGTCTCCTCGGGGGGCACGGCGTCCGGGGTGCGCATCCCGACCGGTCCGGGCTACCAGGTCCCGTTCGCGGCCCGGGTCCGTGCCGAGACGGGGTTGCCGGTGGCGGCGGTGGGTCTGATCACCAAGGCGGCGCAGGCGGAGCAGATCATCGCGAGCGGCGAGGCCGATGCCGTCCTGCTCGGCCGGGAACTGCTGCGCAACCCCTCGTGGGCGCAGCACGCGGCCCGGGAACTCGGCGCGCGGATCACGGTGCCGGACCCGTACCTGCGCGCGGCCTGATCCCGCGGACGGGGGCGCCGGGCGCCCGAGCGGGCTAGCGTCGCTGGTGTGCACCCCGACGCCACCGGGTCCGCCCGGCCCCCGCGGCCCTCCCTGGCCAGCGCCCTGACCCGGGGTCCGTTGGTGCTGGACGGCGGGCTGTCGAACCAGTTGGAGGCGGAGGGTGAGCGCGTCGACGGCGACCTGTGGTCGGCGCGGCTGCTCGCGGACCGTCCGGAGGCGGTCGTCGCGGCGCACCGGGCGTACTACGAAGCGGGTGCGGACATCGCCACCACGGCGAGCTACCAGGCGACCTTCGAGGGGTTCGCCCGGCACGGCACGGATCGCGCGCGGGCCGCGGAGTTGCTGCGGGCGAGCGTGACCCTGGCGCGGGAGGCGGCCCGGACGGCACCGGGCGGGCGCCCTCGCTGGGTGGCCGCCTCGGTGGGGCCCTACGGGGCGATGCTGGCGGACGGCTCGGAGTACCGGGGTCGGTACGGCCTGACGGTGGCGGAACTGGAACGGTTCCACCGGCCCCGGCTGGAGGTCCTCGCCTCCGCGGGGCCCGACGCGTTCGCCCTGGAGACGGTGCCCGACGTGGACGAGGCCCGGGCCCTGCTCCGTGCGGTGCGGGGGCTCGGGGTGCCGGCCTGGCTGTCGTTCAGCATCAGCGGGAACCGCACCCGGGCGGGACAGCCGCTCGCCGAGGCGTTCGCGGTGGCGGCCGGGGCGGCGGAGGTGTGTGCGGTGGGCGTGAACTGTTGCACCCCGGCCGACGCGGACGCCGCGGTGGCGTTGGCGGCGCGGATCACCGGCAAGCCCGTGGTCGTGTACCCCAACAGCGGTGAACGCTGGGACGACGCGCGGCGCGCCTGGGTGGGCCCCGACCGGTTCGAGGCCGCAGCGGTGGACGGCTGGCTGGCGTCGGGCGCGCGACTGGTGGGCGGCTGTTGCCGAGTGGGACCGCGCGCGCTGGCCCAGGTCGCTGAACGGGTGGCCGCACGGTCGCGCTGACCCCGCCGGACCGGTCCGTGCACCGTCGCGGCGGTCATCCGGGGTGCGTGCGTCCCGTGGCGGCCGGCCGGCCCTACGGCGGAGGTGCCGGGCGCACTGGACGGCATGGCGAGCCGGACCCCGTCGAACGCGGGCGGGCCGGCGGTGCTCCGGCCCGATGCGGACCCGGAGTCCCGCGGGGGCGCCCACGGAGGTGCCCCGGACCGTCCGGCACCGGTCCGGGGCCACGGCTCCACGACCGCTGGAACGTGTACCCCCGCGACGACGCGGGAGCGCTCCCGCGCGGACACCGGTCGGGGGGCGCCGTCGACCCGCGGGACCGCAGAGGCGGCGGGGGCGGGGTGCTCGGGTCGTTCGCGGGGGCGTCCACCACGCTCCGGTGCGGGCCGACTGCCCGCTGACCGGCGCCGTCCTGCGTTCCGCGGACCGGACGGGGCGGCGGGCGGGCGGTCACCGCCGGGCGAAGTCCACTGCGCCACGACCCTCGGGGACGCCCCGCGCATCGACCGGGGGACCCCCCACGAGCGGGTCCCACAACGATCGCAACGGCGAATTATATGCCCCGCCGAACGGCGGAGAGGTCCGGGTCCGACCCGCCCCGCATCCATCGGACGCCCCGCGTGTGCACGCCGCAGTCACCCCATAACACGGTGCAACAGAGCGCCATTTGAGCCACGCGGCCGAAAATCGCCGTGACGAAAAACATCATGGAGTCTTCATTCCCTTTCGAAACCTGCACACGCTCGTACCCGTTTCTCTAAGGGAGGGATAAAGAACCGACATCCCCTGTCATGGAAGGAGACCACCGTGGTCCCCGTATGCCCGTACTGCAAGCGTGTGGAGTGCATCTGCCGGGCCCTCGGGGGCGTCACGCCAGGGGAATCGCGTGGCCGTCCCGGGGCAAGGAACCGCACGACACGGCGGTACTCTTCGAGCCGCGCGGGCGCCCACCGCTCCGCGTGGGTCTCACCGCACACCTGAGCATCCTTGGGGGCACGTCCGCGTGGCAGCACGACCTTTGCACGAGATCGTCGAAGCGGGTTGGGCCAAGGCCCTGGAACCCGTTGCCGACCAGGTCGCCGGGATGGGCGACTTCCTGCGCGCGGAGATCGCCGCGGGCCGCACGTACCTGCCCGCCGGAGCGCACGTGCTGCGTGCCTTCCAACAGCCCTTCGACGAGGTACGGGTCCTGATCGTGGGTCAGGACCCCTACCCGACGCCGGGGCACGCCGTGGGGCTGTCGTTCGCGGTGGCGCCCGAGGTGCGCCCGCTGCCCGGCAGCCTGATCAACATCTATCGGGAGCTCACCAGCGACCTGGGGGTTCCCCCGCCCTCCAACGGCGATCTGACCCCCTGGACCCGCCAGGGGGTCCTCCTGCTCAACAAGTCCCTGACCACCGCCCCCCGCAAGCCGGGAGCGCACCGCGGCAAGGGCTGGGAAGCGGTCACCGAACAGGCCATCCGCGCGCTGGCCGCCCGGGGGCGGCCCCTGGTCTCCGTCCTGTGGGGCCGGGACGCCCGCAACGTCCGACCCCTGCTGGGCAACCTCCCCTCCGTCGAGTCCGTCCACCCCTCGCCGATGTCCGCGGACAACGGCTTCTTCGGTTCCCGACCGTTCAGCCGCGCCAACGACCTCCTGGTGCAGCAGGGCGCGGAGCCCGTCGACTGGCGGCTGCCGTGACGGCCGGGCCCCTCGTCCTCGCCGTCGACTCCGGGGGCTCCGGGCTGCGCGCGGTCCTGGCGGTGGACGGACGCCCCCGCTCCGCGCCGCTCCGCTCGGCCCGGCCGGTGCGGACCGGGCCGCAGGGGATCGACGCCGGACACTTCCTGGAGCAACTGCTCCCGATGGCCCGCGCACTGCTGGCCGACGCCCAGGTCACCGAGGTGCCGGCGGCAGCCGTCGGAGCCGCCGGCATGGCCACCCTCGGGGACCGGCTGCGCGCCGAACTGCCGGGTGCACTCGCCCGGGAGCTGGGCGTCCGCCGGCTGGCGCTGGCCGCCGATGCCGTCACCGCCTACGTGGGGGCCCTCGGGTTCCGTCCCGGCGCGGTCGTCGCGGGCGGCACGGGCATGATCGCCACCGGAACGGACCTGGTCTCCTGGCGTCGCGCCGACGGCTGGGGCCATCTGCTGGGCGACTGCGGCGGCGGGGCCTGGATCGGCCGGGCGGGACTCGACGCCGCGATGCGCGCGCACGACGGGCGGCGGGGCGGCTCGGCCGCGCTGCTCGCGCGCGCCGAGGCGGTGTTCGGCCCCGCTCCGGACCTGCCCGGGCTGCTGTACCCGCGCACCGACCGGCCCGCCGTCCTCGCCTCCTTCGCACCCGAGGTGGCCGCCTGCGCGTCCGCGGAGGTCGCCGACGCCGTGGCGCAGGGCGTCCTGCGGCGGGCCGCCGCGCACATCGTGGAAGCAGCGGCGGCGGTCGCGCCGCGGTCCGCGCAGTGCGAGGTGGCGTTCACCGGCGGGTTGTTCAAGATGGGCGCGCCCCTGCTCGATCCGCTCGCGGAGGAGTTGGCCCGACAGTTGCCCGGCGCCCGACGGACCGAGGCCGAGGGGGACCCCCTGCTCGGTTCGGTGCGGATCGCGACCGGGCTCCTGGTCGACGGTCCCGGACTGCCGACCGACGGGCGCATGTTGTCGTCCGTGCAGACCGAAGCGGACGATGAAGAACGGGTGTTCCGGGCTCATTCGTCCGGTAAATCTGATGAATCAGACAAAATATGACAGATACCGCTCACCCGCCCCCTCCCCGAACAGAGAGGGGGGCAAAGCCAGTAGCATGCGGCGCCATGAGCACCCCCACTGGGCCGGCCAACGACCTGCCCGTACGAATGCCGCGCCCCCGCCAGTCGGGGCGCCATCGCCGTCCTGAACCCGCGGTGGCACCCGACGGAGCACCCGCCCTGGTGCTCGCGGTTCCGGGCACGCCCAGTGGATCCGTCCGGCTGCTCGCCGACGAGGTCGTGAGCATCGCCCGTTCCGAGCTGCCCGGCCTCAACGCCCGGATCGGCTACCTCGACGGGGACGACGACGAGTTCCCCGCGCTCTCGACGGTCCTCGCGCACACCGCGCAGGACCGCACCGCCCGCTACGAGCTGGCCCGCGCGGCGGGCTCCGACATGGCGGAGCCCGAGGGCCCCGTCGCCGTCGTGGTCCCCCTACTCGCCGGCGCCGACGGCGCCCTGCTGCGGGAGATCCGTCGGGCCATCGCCCAGAGCAAGGTCGCCGCCGAGCTGACCGACGTCCTCGGCCCGCATCCGCTGCTCGCCGAGGCGCTGCACGTGCGGCTGTCCGAGGCCGGGCTGGCCCGTGCGGACCGTGCCAGGTTGTTCACCGTGGCCACGGCCGCCGACGGCATCGTCATCGCCTCGGTGGGCGGCGAGGAGGCCGCGCAGGCAGCCGGCATCACCGGCATGCTGCTGGCCGCGCGCCTCGCCGTGCCGGTGATGGCCGCCGCTCTCGACAAGGAGGGCTCCATCGCGGACATCGCCGAGCAGTTGCGCTCCTCCGGGTCGGGTCAGCTCGCGCTCGCGCCGTACCTGATCGGTCCGGAGATCGACCCGAGCCTGCTGGAAGCGGCGGGCAAGGAGGCGGGGTGCGCCGTGGCCGAACCGCTCGGCTCCTACCCGGCCATCGGCAAGCTGGCGCTGTCGAAGTACGCGACCGCGCTGGGGATTCCGCAGACCGGAGCCGGCGCTCCGGTGCGCTGACGGGGGTGCCCGGCCCGCGTCCGCCCATCGGGCGGAGCGGAACCCGGGCCCCCCTCAGGACAGTACGACGCAGGACGCGGCGGGAACCTCCACGGAACCCGCGTGCCGCGGCAGGCCGGTTTCCGTGTCGACACCGAACCAGGTCACGTCGCCCGAGCGCTCGTTCGCCACGTAGAGACGGCTCCCCGTGGCGTCCAGGGCCAGGTCACGCGGCCAGTGGCCGCCGCAGGGGACCGTCGCGAGGAGGCGCAGGCGAGCGCCGCCCTCCTCGACGGCCAGGACCGAGATGACGTCCTCACCGCGGGTGGCGGTCCACACGAACCGACCGTCGGGCGCCACGACCACCGCGGACGGGTACGCGTCGCCGTCCGGGGCGCCGGGCAGCACGGAGGTCTCACCGAGCGGCCGGAGCACCCCCCGGGCGGCGTCCCAGTGGCAGACCGTCAGGGTCGGGGCCAACTCGTTCAGTACATAGGCGTGCGTCCCGTCGGGGTGGAAGGCCAGGTGGCGGGGGCCGCAGCCGGGGCGCAGGGCGATCTCCCGGTGCACCCGCGGCTCCCCCTCGCGGTCCAGGTCGAAGACCCGGACGGAGTCCGTCCCGAGGTCCACGCTCACGGCCCAGCGTCCGCCGGGGGCGGGCAGCACCTGATGCGCGTGCGGAGCGTGCTGGCGCTGCGGATGGGGGCCGTTCCCCTGGTGGACGAGCACTCCCGAGGGCCCGTCCGCGAGAGCGCCGTCCGCGCGCAGCGGCACGGCGCTGACGCTGCCGGAACCGTAGTTGGCGGTCACCACGTGGTCCGCGTACAGGGCGAGGTGGGTGGGCCCGTCACCGCCCACCGGGACGGGCGCCCCCAGGGGGCGGGGGTGCCCGTCGGTGACGTCGAAGGCGGCGACCGCACCGACGGAGGTCTCGCTCACCGCGTACAGGGTCGACCCGTCCGCGGCGAGCGCGAGGTACGAGGGGTCGGCCACGGCGTCGGTCGCGCCGAGCAGGGCGAGAGCACCGGTGGTCGGTTCCACGGAGGCCGCCACCACGCCCGGCCCCCCGGCTGCGGTGAACGATCCGACGTACGCTCGACCGACTTCCCTGCGCCCCGCTGTCACTGCTGTCCCCTCTCGGCTGCCAGATTGCTGCGCCGACGGTAGCAGCCGAAGATGATCGGTCTAGACCAAGTCCGGAACGACTTCTTCACCGTCCCGCTGCGGGGCCTGCGGGTGGTGGACGAACGCCGGCCGCAGCTGCGTGTCGTCGTAGGTCCGGTGGAAGACCGGGGTCGCGCTGCCGGAGATCGGCGGCACGATCCACGACCAGTCGGCGCCCACCGCCCGACCGACCCGCTCCTCGCGTTCCAGATGGGTGAGGAAGCGTCGGGACTCCGTGTGGTGGTCGGTGACGGTGACGCCGGCGCGGTCGAAGGAGTGCAGGACGGCGAGGTTCAACTCGACCAGGGCCCGGTCCTTCCAGAGCGTGCGGTCACTGCTGGTGTCGAGCCCGAGGTGGCGTGCGAGCGCGGGGAGCAGGTCGTACCGGTCGGTGTCGGCGAGGTTGCGGGCACCGATCTCCGTGCCCATGTACCAGCCGTTGAACGGGGCGGCCGGGTAGCGGACGCCCCCGACCTCCAGGCACATCCCGGAGACCGCGGGCACGGCGTGCCACCGCAGACCGAGGTCCGCGAACCACGGGTACCCGGGATGGCTGAGGGGGACCTCGTGCACGGCGTCGGACGGCAGCTCGAACCAGCGGGGAGGCCCTTCGACACCCCGGACGACCAGCGGCAGCACGTCGAAGGCGGTTCCGGGGCCGCCGGGCCAACCGAGTCGCCGGGCCAGGGCGGTGAGGTCCGCATTGGCCGGGTCGCCCAGGACGGTGCCGTCCGCCCGGCGGTAGCCGGCGTACCGGACCAGCTGGTCGCTCAGGATCCGGGGCCCCGGGCGGCCGGGGTCGTCGGGGGCGAAGACCGTGATCAGCGGGCGTATCCGCCCGTCGCGGCTCGCTGTGCGCAGGTGCTCCACCGAGGCGTCGGCGATGTCCTCGGCCGAGCGGAGGTGGCGCAGGTCGCGGACCCGCAGCGAGCGCCAGTACAGCCGGCCTATGCACCGGTTGGAGTTGCGCCAGGCCACCCGGGCGCCGTACGTCAGCTCCTCGGCGGTGTGCCGGTACGTCCCGGTGCGCGCGATCTCGTCGTGCACGGCGGTGATGCGGTCGACGGGGCACCCCAGGCCCTCCTCCTCGTGGTGGAGGGTCAGGAACTCGGTGGCCGCCCGGCACAGCGCGGCCGTGCCCGCCGGGTCGGGGGTCGCGGGTCCGCCCCCGCGGACGGGCCCGTCGCCCGCGGGCTCCCCGCGCGGCACGTCCGGTGCGTCCGGTGCGTCCGGTGACGGACCGTCGGAGTGGGGCGCCGAGTCGGGGTGTGCGGCGTCGAGGGGCACGTTCCTCAGGCACGCGGACTCGTGGCCCACGGACGAGTGACCCACGGACTCGGACAACACGGACCCGGGGAACAGGGGACAGACCGCCGTCGCGGTCGTCGTCACGGTCCCGGTCCGGTACGGCAGGTTCGGCATGCACGTCCTCAGCCGACCCGGACCGCTCGCTGCGGCCCCGGACGGCACGTCGTCGTTTCGCCGCGCGGCACTTCCCGGCGGCCCGGTCAACCCCACTGGCGCCCCGCGCTGCTGATGAGCGCACGGCTTCCCCCTCCACCGAGTTCCACTCCCGCCCCGCGCGGCGGGCCGACCCACGGTCCACACCGAACATCCGGAGAGTGACGGAGGAGATTCGGAGCGTATCCGGGACGAGGTCGGGGCGCAGGCCGCCCCGGGAGACCGGGGGGCACGAATCGATAACAAGGGGGCGCGCTCGTTGATGCGCGCGCCGTCGATCCCGGCGGCTCCAGCGCCGCTCTCCGATCGGACCGCCGCTGCCCGGGCAGCCGCGTCCGCAGGCGCGGCCGTCGGGGGCGGCCTTCGGGGGCGGCCTTCGGGGGCACACCCGCCTCAACTGGGTTTTGGTCCAGACCTATTGACGATAGGTCTGGACCAACTTACGGTATGGGCGCGCGCACCTCCCCCACTGCGACACCTCCCCCACCCCCACCTCCGCGCACCAAGCCGACCCCACCGCACCACCCCTCCCTCACGTTCCGCGTACGTCTCCGGGTTCCCCCCACCCGGGAGTCGGCACGCCCCCACCGTGCGTCGACTCCTGCCGTCCACCGCCGAGGCACGCCACCCCCACGTGTGCGTGACCCGGTTCGAAGGGAGCACACAGCATGTTCCGCAGCATCGGCCGGCGCGTCCGGCTGTTCGGCATCGGCATCGCTCTCGCAACTTCCGCCCCCTTACTCGGTGCCGCCGCGTCCGGCGCCGCCCACGCAGCCCCGACCGCCCCGGAACGGGCCGCCGTCAGCACCTGTCCGGTGAAGTCGAAGCCCACCGGCAAGGTCCTCCAGGGGTACTGGGAGAACTGGGACGGAGCCGCGAACGGCGTCCATCCCGGCCTCGGCTGGATACCCATCAACGACAGCCGGATCACCCAGCACGGTTACAACGTCCTCAACGCCGCCTTCCCCGTGATCCGTTCGGACGGAACGGTGCTGTGGGAGGACGGCATGGACAACCGGGTCAAGGTGCCCACCCCCGAGGAGATGTGCGCGGCCAAGGCACAGGGGCAGACGATCCTGATGTCGATCGGCGGCGCCGCGGCCGGGATCGACCTCAGCTCCAGCACGGTCGCCGACCGGTTCGTCGCGACGGTCGTCCCGATCCTCAAGAAGTACAACTTCGACGGCATCGACATCGACATCGAGACCGGCCTCGTGGGCACGGGCAACATCAACACCCTGTCCGCCTCCCAGGCCAACCTGATCCGCATCATCGACGGGGTCCTCGCCCAGATGCCGTCCAACTTCGGCCTGACGATGGCCCCCGAGACCGCGTACGTGACCGGTGGCAGCGTCGTCTACGGGTCCATCTGGGGCTCGTACCTCCCGATCATCAAGAAGTACGCGGACAACGGCCGGCTGTGGTGGCTGAACATGCAGTACTACAACGGCGCCATGTACGGCTGCTCCGCCGACTCGTACAACGCCGGGACGGTGGCCGGGTTCGTCGCACAGACCGACTGCCTCGACCGCGGACTCGTGATCCAAGGCACCACCATCCGGGTGCCGTACGACAAGCAGGCGCCCGGTCTGCCCGCCCAACCCGGCGCGGGTGGCGGGCACATGACGCCCTCTCAGGTGAGCCAGGCGTGGAACCACTACGGCGGCCGGCTCAAGGGCCTGATGACCTGGTCACTGAACTGGGACGGCTCGCGCAACTGGACCTTCGGCGACAACGTGAAGGCCCTACAGGGTCGTTGACGACCCCTCAGAACCTCCGGGCCGAAGTCGTGGGCGGCCCGGGGAATCGGGCGGGGTCCCGAGCCATGGAAGCGGCCATGGTTCGGGGCCCCGCCCACCCTTGTGCGCGGCCCCGGTCGGCGCACCCCGCCGCCGACCGCCCCCCTCCAAAGACCCCGGATCAGGGGGCTTCAAAATAACAACCCTTCTTTTTCTGCCCGTTACGCAAGATCAGTAATGGTCTAGACCTTGACGCGGCCTCCCCCCAAACGCTTGGGTAGCTCGTACACCCGTTACGGCGTGCCCAGGGACAGAGTCAACTGGGCTTGTCTGGCACGCCCGTTGACGCGCGAAAGGGAAAGTCGTGCTCAGAGAACGTATGAAGTCGCTCATGGTGGGTCTCGCCACCGCGGGCTCACTCGCTGCAACGATCATGGTGCCGGCCACCACGGCGAACGCCGCGACCGGCACGGACGAGTGCGCCATCGCACCCACCTGGTCCGCCGGAGCGAACTACCAGACCGGTGACATCGTCAAGTACTCCGACGGAAGCGTGTACGTCGCCGAGCGCGACAACCCCGGGTACAACCCCGTGACCAGCACGTACTACTGGGACCCGTACGCCTGCGGGGGCAACGGGAACCCGAACCACAACAGCTTCGTGGTGAGCGAGGCCCAGTTCGACCAGATGTTCCCGAACCGGAACCCGTTCTACACGTACAAGGGCCTGACGGACGCCATGAAGGCGTTCCCGAAGTTCGCCCACACCGGTACGGACACGATGCGCAAGCAGGAGGCCGCGGCCTTCCTCGCGAACATCAGCCACGAGTCCGGCGGCCTGTTCTACATCACAGAGATCAACAAGGACAACTACCCGCACTACTGTGACCGGGACATGCCCTACGGCTGCCCGGCCGGACAGGCGGCGTACTACGGGCGGGGCCCGATCCAGCTCAGCTGGAACTTCAACTACAAGGCCGCCGGCGACTTCCTCGGCATCGACCTCCTCAACGAGCCCTGGCAGGTGGAGACGAAGCCCGACGTCTCCATGATGACCGCCCTGTGGTACTGGAACACGCAGGACGGCCCCGGTCCGGTCACCGCCCACGACGCGATGGTCAGCGGCGCCGGGTTCGCCCAGACGATCAACGCGATCAACGGCACGCTGGAGTGCAACGGCGGCAACCCCCGGCAGGTCGAGAGCCGGGTGAAGCGCTACAAGCAGTTCACCCAGATCCTCGGCGTCCCGACGGGCGCCAACCTGTACTGCTGACGCCCGTAGAGCTGATGCACGGACGTGAATGAACGGCGACGGGCCGGGGGATTCCCCCGGCCCGTCGTCGTTCCCCGTCGTACGGGTGGGGTCAGGTACCCGACTTCCGGCCGTACACGAAGACGTCGTCGCCGTTACCGAGGTAGGACCAGTACTTCTTGGCGTCGCCCTTGCGCATGTTGACGCAGCCGCGGGAACCGGGCGGGTTCCACATGCTGACGCTCGCGGCGTGGAACGCCTGCCCCCGGTCGAAGAACTGCGCGTACGGCATCGGAACGTCGTAGAGGCTGGAGTGGTGGTTGATGCTCCGCTGGTAGACCTTCTTCGAACCGGTGCGCGTCTCATCGCCGTTGCGACCGGTGCGGACCGGGACGGGGCCGTACTTGAGCCTGCTGCCGTCCTGGATCCAGCTGATCTGGAGGGTCAGGTTGACGCAGGCGATGCGACCCCGGTTCGTGGGACAACGACCGTCCCTGTTGGGCCTGTTGCCCACGGCCTTCTGCTTGTTCATCAGATCCATGACGCCCCAGGTAACCGAGCCCGCATAACCGGCGGCCGGGGTGATGCCGTGCTTCTTCTGGAAGGCCCGGATCGCGGTGCAGTCACCCGTCGACTGCCGGCCGTCGACCGTCCGCCCGAGGAACTTCTCCACCTTCTTCTGGTGGGGCCCGGCCTGCGCGGTGCAGGACGCGGCACTCGCCGGCGCCGCACCCAACGCGAGCGTCAACGGTGCCAGCAATCCGGCGACCCCCAGCAACACGACCGCCCCCCTGCGCTTCTCCCCCATGTGAACCCTCTCCCCTTCCCCGCGTGCTCCGCACGCCGGTCTCCGCGCTCACCGCGCCGTCCCGATCCTGATGGCGTCCGATTCCGCTCGGTGCCGCCCTGCTAGACCCGGCTCCGGACGCACGGGTTGTCTGCATACGGCACCTGTCACGCAGCTCGGACGATTGTCACCGGAACCGGACATTCGGCGACGCCCGCGCCTCCTCCGCAGCCCACCCTCGAAGCCTGCGCGCCAAGGAACCCCCTCCACAAGTGCGTTGCAAGCCCATTACCGGCTGTTGACAATCCCTGCACCGTGAACTTAGGTATGCCTTACCTAAGTCGAACGGGTGTGGCGCCCTGAATCCACGCCCGCTTCCCGTGTAAGAAAGGTGCTCACCAGATGAGTGCTGTGCTGTCCACCCGTACTGCCGCCCGCGCCGGTCTCGCCGTGATCTCCGCCGCCGCGCTGACGCTCGGTCTCGCCTCCTCCGCTTCGGCGGCCACCGGGAGCCGCACGATCGTCGACGGGTCCACCACCTACAACCTCTCCGTCACCGGCCCGAACACCGCCCCCGCCTCGGGCGCCAACGTCACGGTCACGGGAACCGGTTACAACTCCTGGCAGGGCATCTACGTCGGTCTGTGCGCGGTGAGCGGCGGGCAGGGCGCCAACAAGCCGACCCCGTGTCTCGGCGGCAAGGACGAGTCCGGCACGACGGGCGCTTCGTACTGGGTGTCCAACTTCGGTGGCGGCCTCCTCCCGAACAGCTCCACCTTCAAGAGCGGCGGCAGCTTCACGGCCAAGATCCACGTCAAGGCCGACCTCGGCGGCGGCAACATCTGCGGCGACACCGTCGACTGCGCCATCGTCACGCGTGCGGACCACACCGACTCCAGCGACCGCAAGTACGACGTCCACATCCCGGTGACCTTCTCCTAACCCGACCCCCAGGCGGGTTCCGGCACCGGGTGCCGGAACCCGCCTTCGGTCGCGTACACCGGTCCCGTACGACAAGGAAGCCATGAAAGACACATCCCCCCGGGCACGCGACCACGCCGGTCCGAGATCCCGGACCATCACCCTGGCCACCCTGGCCGCGCTCGGCCCGGCCGCGGTGCTCGCGATCTCGATCGGTACCGGCTCCCCGGTTCTGGCCTCGGCCGACACCCCGGGCTCCGGCACCGGTGCACACGGTCAGGAACTGACGGTGTCGGCGACGAAGGGGCTCGACCCCACCGGCCAGAGCGTGCGGGTCACCGGCAAGGGCTACGACGCGACCAAGGGCATCTACGTCGCCCTCTGCAAGGACAACGGTCCGGGCCGCACGCCCTCCCCCTGCGCGGGCGGCGCCGACATGACCGGCAGTTCCAAGACCTCGGCGTGGATCGTCCCCGAGGACGACCCCTACGCCGGTGAACTGGCCAAGGCGTACGGCCCGGGCGGCAGCTTCGACGTCGAGCTGGAGTTCGAGGCCACCTCGTCGTCGGTCGACTGCGCCACGGTCGCCTGCTCGGTCGTGACCCGGTCCGACCACCGTGCCCTGGGCGACCGTTCCCAGGACGTCCGCATCCCGGTGACCTTCGCGGCGGGCCCCCCGCCGGGCGGCATCGGCGTGGACGTCCCCGAGGGAACGGTGTCGTACCGCACCTCGGCGGAGTTCACCACGGCAGGGAAGCCGTTGGACGTCCTGGTGCACCCCGAGTCCCGGAAGCTGTACGTCGGCGCGGACAACCTCCCCGACACCGCGGACCTCGACGAGCGGGGCCTGTACGTCCTCGATCCGGTCGACGGCACGGTCCGGTCGCACATCAGCCAGGCACCCGGCCCGGGGGGCACCCTGCGCACCGCCGCCGTCGCCCGGATCGTGGCACCGCTGGCCGGGGACGGGGTCCGCTTCCAGTACCCGTTGCGCGGCATCGGCAGCGCCAGACCGGGTGACGCCGCGGCCCAGGGCGTGTGGCTCACCGGTGCGTCCGTCACCGACGCGGGGCCGGGCACCTCCTCCGCGACGGCCGTCCTGGTCGCGCAGGGCAGCAAACTGACCGAGGTCGATTCGGCGACCGGTACGACCTTGCGCGAGCTGACCCTGGAGAGCGGCAACCGCTTCGCGGTGGACACCGCGCGCAAGACCGTGTGGTTCGCCGACATCGGCGGCGGCAAGCTGTACCGGGTCGACACCGCGTCCCTGACGGTGCAACAGACCGTCGAGCTGCCGCCCGTCGAGGGCGGCGTCACCGGCTTCGTGGAGGTGGACCCCGAGACCGGCGACGTGTGGGTGGGATCGGGCTCCGCCGTCCTGGTGCTGGGCCCCGACGGCAAGCTCGCCAAGACGCTGACCGGACCCGACCGGGCGATCGCGGTGGCGTTCGACGCCACCAGCAAGCGGGCCTTCCTGGTCCGCCAGGACGGCGGCAACCCGAGCGAACCGGGCAACGACAACAACGGTTCGCTCACCACGTACGACACCGAGGACCACGCCCAGACCACCGAGCCGGTGTCGCTGCCGGGCAACCACGGTCAACTCGGTTCGGCCACGGTCGCCGTGGAACCGGGCGGCGCCACCGTCTACGTGACGCACCCCGCCGAGGGCAAGGTCGTCAAACTGGTGCGTCAGATGTCGCCGAAGGTCACCGAGTCGCCGGCCGACGTGTCCACGAACCCCGGCGAGGACGTCCGGTTGACCGCCGCGGCCGAGGGCGCCCCGGAACCGACGGTGCACTGGCAGGTCAGCGAGGACGACGGCGAGACCTGGCGACCCGTGACGGACGCCGCCTCCGGGACGCTGACGTTCACCGCGACGCTGTCGCAGAACGGTGACCGGTACCGGGCCGAGTTCAAGAACGACGCCGGCACGACCCGTACCCGACCGGTGACGCTGACGGTCGCCGAGGAATCGGAGACGACCGCCGGCACCACGTCCGGAACCGACAACGGCGGCACGGACGGCGGCGCCACCGAAGGGAGCACGGACGGCGGCACCGACGGCGGTACCGACGGGGGCGCCAGCGGCGGTTCGGACGGCGGCACGGACGCCGGCGGGACGACGGGCGGCACCTCAAGCGGCACCTCAAACGGTGGCTCGACCGGCGGATCGAGCGGCGGCACGGACGGCACGGGCGGCGGTGACGCCGGCGGGTCGAACAGCTCGGGCGGCTCGGTGGGCGGCGGTAGCGCCGGCGGATCCACCGGCGGCAGCGGTGACTCCGGCGGCGACAGCGGCACGGGCGCACTCGCCTCGACCGGCACGACGGTGCTGTCCGCAGCAGCAGTGGCGGTGGGCCTGGCCGCCGCCGGCACGGTGCTCGTACGACGCCGCGCGGGCTCGCGGAACACGGCGACGCCGACGACCGGCCCGGACGGCGCAGCGAGCTGACGTCCGTGCGGGGTCGTCGGCTCCCGGTCTTCCCGGGAGCCGACGACCCCGTTACGGTTCGGCCGGAACCCGTCCGAGCAGCGCGCGCCGATCGAGGTAACCGTGCAGCGCGCCCGCCCCCGCGAGCATCGCCCGGGAACGGCGGGTCAAGGACCGTTGGCGTTCGGCGACGGCGTCGTGCAGCGCCTCGCCGCCAGCCGTGCCGCGCAGCCCGTCGAGCACGGTCCGGATCCGGTCGAGGGAGTAGCGGCCCTGCCGCAAGAGCGCGACCATCCGTGCGTCCCGCAGTTCGGCGGGGCCGTAACAGCGGTAGCCGGTGCCCGCCTCGCGCAGCGGGGTGAGGAGCCCCGCCTCCTCCCACACCCGCAGGGCCGAGGTCCGCACCCCGAGCCGGGCCGCGACCTCACCGATCCTGAGCCCCCCACGGGGGACCCCGACGCCGTCGTCCGAGCGGCTCCCGGCCTCCCCCGCCACTGCGTGCAACGCCTCGCCGACCTCCCGCAACGCGGCACGCTGCTCGTGCAGTTCGGCGTGGCCCGCGTCGAGGAGGGACAGGGCGAGCGGCACGTCGTCGGCGTGCACCGCCCGCATGATCGCACCGGCCCGCTCCACCCCGTACCCCCGGACCAGCGCCCGGTAGGTGAACAGGGCCTGTCGGTGCCCCTCGTCGAAGCAGCGGTATCCGGACTCGGTGCGCGGCACGTGCGGCAGTACGCCGGCGCCCTCGTAGTTGCGGATCTGCTGGGTGGAGACCCCGGCGTCGCGCGCGAGGTCGACGGGGCGCAGTGCGCGCCGCTCCGCCACCCGGGGGTTCTTCGCCACACGGATCACCCTAGCCCGGCCCGGTGGGCACCTGCTCCGGCCGCGGCCCGCACCCCGGCCTTCCCCCAGTGTCGTGGCGCGGGTGGCCGGCCCGGCATGTCGGACCACCGGGGTCGCATCCGCTCTGGCAGCGTGGCCGTTCCGTGCCGTCCCCACCGTGAAAGGGCACACTCATGCGACACGTCTCCCTCGGCGGTCTCGACGTCCCCCGGCTCGGTCTCGGCTGCATGGGCATGTCGGCCTTCTACACCGGAGCGGGTACGGACGAGGCCGAAGCCGTGCGCACCCTGCACCGGGCCGTCGACCTGGGGGTGACGTTCTTGGACACGGCGGAGGTGTACGGGCCCTACACCAACGAGGAGTTGCTCGGCCGGGCGCTGGCCGGACGGCGGGACGAGGTGGTGCTCGCCACCAAGTTCGGCATCCTCTCCCACGAGGGGCGTCGGGGTCTGGACAGTTCGCCGGCCAATGTCCGCGCGGCCGTGGAGGGGTCCTTGCGACGACTCGCCACGGACCGCATCGACCTGTACTACCAGCACCGGGTGGACCCCGACACGCCGATCGAAGAGACCGTGGGCACGCTCGCGGAACTGGTCGCCGAGGGGAAGGTCCGGTACATCGGGCTGTCCGAGGCCGCGCCCGAGACGATCCGTCGGGCGCACGCGGTGCACCCGATCGCCGCGCTCCAGACCGAGTACTCGCTGTGGACCCGGGACCCCGAGGCTGAGCTGCTTCCGCTCACCCGGGAGCTGGGCATCGGGTTCGTCCCGTACTCGCCCCTGGGCCGTGGTTTCCTCACGGGCGGCATCCGCAGTCGTGAGCAGCTGGACGACGGTGACTTCCGCAAGGACAACCCCCGGTTCAGCGAGGAGAACCTGCAACGCAACCTGCGGATCGCCGACGAGGTCGCGGCCGTCGCACGGGACGTGGGGGCGACTCCCGCGCAGACCGCGCTCGCCTGGCTGTTGGCGCAGGGCGACACGATCGCGCCGATCCCCGGGACGAAGCGCGTGGCCCGTCTGGAGGAGAACGCGGGGGCCGACGCGGTGCGGCTCGGTCCGGAACAGTTGTCCCGGCTCGGCGCGCTGTCCGCCCCTTCCGGTGACCGCTACACCGACATGTCCCCCCTGAACCGCTGACCACCGGCACATGGCGGGTTCGGGGTTGCTCCTGCGGCCTTCGTCCGGTTAAGGTCCCGGACGTGACTGCCGGGTCGGCCTTGCGCCGCGCACGAGTGAGGGTCCCGGCCCCGGAGTGATTCCGGGGCGGGCGAGGGCCCCGCCTTTCTGCTTCCTTCTCCCCGTACCGGGCGCCGCCTGGTGCCTGGTTTTTCGGGTGATCCGTCGACGCGGTCGCCGTCGTCGACGCACCTACGGCTCCCATGAGCGCGGTCCTTCTCTCCCACGGGACGTCCCGGGCGCACTTCGCGCTGCCGTCCGGGCGGACGGCCGCTCCCGCACGCGACACCGCCGCACCCAGGCCGTGCGCGTGCCCCTCCCCACCGCCGAGACGGCTCCATCAGCCGCGGCGGCCCTGAGAAGCAAGCAGAAAGCAGGACATGCCCCAGAGTTTCAATGACCAGGTCATCGAGGAGTTCCGCGCCAACAACGGCCGGGTCGGCGGCCCTTTCGCCGGAGCCCGACTGATCCTCCTGACCACCACGGGCAGGCGCAGCGGCCGACCGCACACGACCCCCGTGGGGTTCCTTCCGGACGGCGGGGAGCGCATCCTGGTCATCGCCTCGGCCGGGGGGTCGCCCCGGCACCCCGCCTGGTACCACAACCTCCTGGCGGAGCCCGAGGTTCAGGTCGAGGACGGTGTCTTCGTCTTCCGGGCGCGGGCTCAGGTGCTCACCGGCGCGGAGCGTGACGAGGCGTTCGCCCGGGCGGTCGAGGCGGACCCCGGCTGGGCCGAGTACCAGGCGAAGACGGACCGGGTGATCCCGGTCGTGGCGCTGGTGGAAGTGGCGGCAGGGCCACCGGTGATCAACTCGCCGTCGTTCGCGGACGGCCTGAAGGTCGTGCACGACGGCTTCCGTCGGGAACTCGCCACCATCCGCGCGGAGATCGCCGCCGCGGGCCCCGCGCTGGGAAGCCAGTTGCGGATGAACTGCCTCACCGTGTGCCAGGGGCTGAAGAACCATCACCAGGGCGAGGACCAGGGCCTTTTCCCCTACCTCAACGCCCAGCACCCGGAGCTGAAGGCGGTCATGGACCGCCTGGAACGGGAGCACGAGTCGATAGCGGAGCTGGTCGAGGCGCTACGGAAACTGGTGGCGGAGACGGACGCGGAACCGACCGCGCTGCTGGCCGAGTTCGACCGGCTCGCCCACGAGTTGGAGCAGCATCTCACCTATGAGGAGGAGCAGTTGATCCCGGTCCTCGCCGCGGCCGGCGGGTGACGCACCGCGCCCCGGGGCGGCCATCGTCGGCGGGGTCCGGAGCGGGAATCGTCGCCCAGTAGTGCTTTGTTAGGTGGTGTCGTAGCGCTGCCATGGGGTGGGTTGTCGGCAGGTGGGGCAGGTGCCGGTCCAGGTGGCGATGAGGTGCTGCAAGAGTGCCAGGGCCTGGTAGAGGGTCAGGTCCTGGCAGGGGCTTTTATGGAGATCCGCTGTTCGGTGAGGAAGAGATGGGCGGCGGTGACGAGGGTGACGTGGCGGTGCCAGCCGGTGAAGGAACGTCCCTCGAAGTGGTCGAGCCCGAGGGCGGTCTGACGGTCCCTGGACGCCCAGCTCGACTCCCTCGCCGAGGCCGGGGTCACCCGGGTCTTCTCGGAGAAGTTCTCCACCCGTGCCACCAGCGGGTGCTGCGCGAACACGACGAACAGACCACAGCACCAGCGAACGTCTGACCAGGCGGTGAGGGTGCCGGGCGTTCGTGGTCAGTCGCGGGAGGCCGGGGTGAGCGGTTCACTCGGAACGAAGTGGTGGGAGGACCCACAAAAGTGGGGGCACCCAAAAGTGTTGTATATAAGAAGGGGGGGGTGTAAAGTGGTTAATATAACTCCCCGGAG
>NZ_JBHWIQ010000031.1:0-63549 GCF_042732055.1 Streptomyces sp. NPDC059816 | reverse complement strand
GTTTTTCGATTTTTGGAATTCGTCGGGACTCTGCCAGGGTGGGCCCTCACCCCACTTCGTGTGTCAGACCAGCGGGGAGGCTGAGAAGGCGTAGCTCTTCAGCCCCTGGCCGTCGGTCTCCCAGTCGATCTGGAGCACCGAGTCACCGTAGTACCGGGAGCCGGCAGCGGCCCTGTGGGAAACCGTCGGGCTGGTATACAAGGTATTCCCGCTGCCATTGAGGTTGTTCATCTTGCTGCCCAGGCCGGGTCCGTACGCGTACTTCGACACGGGGTCGGGACCGCTGACGCTGCGCTTGACCTGCACCAGCACGCGAGCCTCATTGACCACGTCGTAGCCGGAGAACCCGGGCGGACCGTCAACGTCCACGTTCACCCTGGCGTAGATGGTGCCGCCCGACCGCTGCGAGCAGGTCTTGACCTTGAAGTCGAAATCATCCCAGATAGCGCTCGACCCAGGATGGTCCACCGTCCTGCTCGATGTCGTGCACTTCCAGCTGGCCGCCGGGGCGGCCTGGGCCGTGCCCGCGAGCGCCGGCACCATTAGCGTGGCCGCTGCGAGGGCGGCGACGAGCATGGTCTTACGCATGGTTCCCCCTGAATATGCCTCAGACGTTTTCGCCCCACTCTATGTCCGGCTGGGGCCGCCCCCGCAAATGACTTTTCGCCCCCGATGGGGCGATCAAGTCCGCCGCACCGGTGAACCGGCGCTGGTCGGGCCTCGCTGGGGAAGATCAGCAGAATTCTGACACAACCCCGGCGCGACCGGGGCCAGGTGGGGTGAGCTGCCCCGGCCTGGGGGAGGACGGCTTCTTGGTGAAGGAGTAGGCCTTGTCTGCGGCCACCGCGCCGGGCCGGGTCCGCGGGCGGCCGACGGGACCGGCGACCCGGATGCGTGATGAGCCCGCACGACCGTGGCGTCCACACTGACCAGCTCGATCCCGACCCGCCCCCGTGCCGCTGCCTCCGCGATCAGGTCGTCCCTCAGCCTCTGGAACACCCCGACCTTCGCCCAGACGCTGAACCGGGAGTACACCGTCGACCAGGGCCCGTACCGTTTCTACCGGCCCCACCCAGCACACCACCGGGACTCAACGAGATCCGAACTTCGCACAGTTCCTAGTACTCGATGGCGGGGAGCAGCCCCGTGACCGGAGCGACCAGATCGGTCACCTGCCGGAGTTGCTGGAGCTGGGCGAAGCCGTGGCTGATGGTGCCGACCTGCCCGGTGACGGTCGGCATCTTGGCCTGGTGCTCCGGGCCCACTGACTGGGCGGACAGGGAGTCGACCTGTCCGATCACGGAAGGGACCTCCACGCCCTGCTGGAGGGCGGGAGCGGCGGTCGCGGCCGTGGCGGTCAGCGCGGTGACTCCCGAGGCGAGGGCCACGGCTGCGAGAATGCGTCGAGTTGCGGTCATGTACGGAGCAACGGGTGAGGGCCCGCCGGGTCACGGCCGCGGCTCCCGGCTCACTCGTGGGGCTCACGGCCCGGTGCTGGCGGCACGGGACGGAGCCCCTCCCCACGACCGGGGAGGGGCTCCGAAGGCACGTACTGCGCACGGTGGTTCAGGGGCAGCTCGCGATGGTGCTGCGGGCGCGCTCCGGGCTGGCGTGCACCACGTTGCACTGGTCCGTGTCGAGGCCGCCGTCGACGAGGCCCCAGCCGGGCCCGGCCCGCAGGACGGTGTCCTTCGTACCGCGGATGGTGTCCTTGCCGGGACCGCCCTGGATGACGCCGCCGGCCTCGGGGCCGACGCCCTTCGCCTCGATGAGGTCGTTCTCGCTGCCGCCGAGGACCCGACCGCCGAAGTCGATGACGCCCGTCGAGATGGCGTCGGCCCCGTCGTTGCCGAAGACCTGGCCGCCGCCCCGGGCGTGCTGGCCGGGGGCTCCCGACACGGTGCCGACGGTGATGCGGTCCTCCCCCTGGTCACCGTAGATCGTGGCGCCGTTCTCGGTGCTGCCCATCACCGTGGGCACGATGATGGTGTCGTCACCGGTTCCGCCGCGCACCGACGCCTGGTCCGCGCGCGGGTAGAGGTGACTGGTCTGGATGCGGTCGTCGCCGTCCCCGCCGAGTACCTGTGCGTCGATGATGAGGCCCTTGACCCGGATGTTGTCGTCGCCCCCGCCGCCCCAGATGATGACGTTCTCGACGTCGTTCTCACACTCGATGACGTCGTCGCCCGGGGTGCCTTGTACGGTTTGGCCCGGCGGCACGGAGGAACCGTTGACCACGCAGTGGTGCGAGGGCAGACCCTCGTGGGCCTGGGCCGGGGCCGTCGACAGGGACGCGGCGGCGAACAGGGTGGCGGTGAGGGCCAGGCCGCGGGCGACCGGGCGCGACGGACGAGGACTGAGGGGCATACGGGTCTCCTGGGGGCAAAACGATATGAACTCCCCTACCGTGCGCCCCCACCTCAGGACACGCCCGCACATCCTTGCCCCGGGTCACCCGCCCGGCCCTGCTCCGGGCCCTCACCTGCGGACGGTCACGGGCCCGCCACGCCGGACGTGCCGGCAAGCGGGTGACGGACCGTCGACCACCGCTCCCGTACCCGCCCCGCCCCCGTCGCCCCCGCCCCGTCACCGGACTCCGTCACCACGCCCTCGCCACTGCACGCCCTCGCCGTAGGGAGAAGGACGCATGCTCCGCATCCACTTCACCGCCCGCGACCTCCTGAACGTCCGGATCGCCCGACAGCCCGATCCGTTGTGGGAACTGATGTGCAGCGTCTGCCGCATCCAGACCCGCGAAGGACCCGTCGACTTCGATCCGTGGCGGGACGCCGCCCGCCGGGTGCTGCGGGCCGACCCCCTCGCCCTGCGGAGCCTGCACGTACTGCGGACGGTGATCCCGCCACTGGGGTACATCCCCGACTTCCTCACCCCGGCGCCCGATCCAGCGGGCGCCGAGCTGGCCGCGGGCCTCGACCTCGTCCGCGCGACCCCGCGCACCCGGCTGGAGCACGAGTTGGCCGAGCTGTCGGGCGCCCGCAGGCCGAGCGGCCGGCTGGCGGAGCTGACCGGGAGCGGCGGGCTCGCGCTGCTGACGGAGGCGCTGCGCACGTACCACGACGGGCTGCTCGGGCCCCACTGGGCGCGGGTGCGGGCCGCGGTGGAGAACGACGTCCGGGCGCGGACGCACGGTCTCCTCTCGGGTGGTACGCAGGCACTGCTGGACGGGTTGCGGCCGTTCGCCCGGTGGCGGTCACCGGTGCTGGAGGTCGACTTCCCGGTGGCGCGCGACCTGTTCCTGGCGGGGCGGGGCCTGCTGTTGCTGCCCTCGTACTTCTGCTGGCGGCGGCCGACCGCCCTCGCCGATCCGGACCTACGGCCCGTCCTGGTGTACCCGGTGGCGAAGACGCCGTTCGATTCGGGGGCCGCGACGGCGGACGGAGTGGTCCGCCTGCTGGGGCGCACCCGGGCCGCGGTGCTCGCGCGGATCGCGGACGGCCGGACCCGGACCACCTCGGAGGTGGCCGCGGCGGTGGGGGTCTCGCTGCCGAGCACGAGCCACCAGATCGGCGTGCTGCGGGAGGGCGGGCTCATCACCAGTCGGCGCGACGGCCAGTACGTCGTCCACACGGCGACCCCGCTCGGTCTGAACCTGCTGGGTGCCGCAGCGCCGCCCGGTCTGGCTTCAGCCCCGGTGGTGGATGACGGCCGGTCCAGGAGCCGCCGGGGTTCCACCGGGTGACGCCGGCTTCTGGGGCGGGGCCTGCGTGGAGCCGGGCGCCGAGGACAGCGGGGGCTGCTCGGAGGGCGGCGGCGGGGACTCCGGGGCGGGCGACCGCGAACCCTCCGTCGGCGCGGACGGCGGGGACTCGCCGGTCGAGGTACCGCCCGGCGACTCGGACGTCCCCTCCGAGGGCGACGAGCTGTCCGGTTCCGGGCTGCCCGAACCGTCGGAGGGCGAACCGTCGGGACTGGGGGTCGGGTTCTTCGGGGGCTGGGTGGGCCGGTCCCCGGACCCGGTGTCACCGCGCTCGCGGGTGAACCAACCACCGCTGTCGGCGTCGTACATCACGAACGACTCCACGGGGTGCGGCGCGGGCTTCACGAAGACGACGTTGGACTCCCGGTAGCCGGGCCACGGGTCCCCGATCTGCTTCGGGTTGCCCCGCAGGGCGACCGGCTCCGCCAGCGGGTTGCCGCAGGCGCAGCGCACCTTCGGCACGCCCCGGTCGTCGACCAGCACGGCGGTGCCGGCCTCCAGCACCGCCTGGTACGCCGTCGCCCTGCCCCCGCGGTACCCGTGGTTGGTGACCCTGGTGTCGAGGCGCAGTTGAACGGGGGTCAGCGCCCGCAGGTAGGCCGGCACTCCGGACGGTTCGACGTCGAGGACGGCGGCGAACGCCGTGTTCTTGGCGCTGTCGCGGCCCAGGTACTCGATCTGCTTCGCGACGTCACAGCTGCCCACCTTGCGGGTGCCGCCGTACAGTCCGGGCTCGGCGCCCGAAACGCCCTGGGTGACGTACCCGCTCGCGGACTCCGAACGGCCGGGCAGGGAGGGCGTGCTGGGCGGCGGAGAACTGTCCCGGGCGGTGGACGCGGTGAACGGGTCCCGGCCCGTGCTGTTCGCGGCCTGGAGGAAGACCTCACCGCTCCCGCCGCCGCTTCCTCCCCCGCCGCCGTTGCCGCCGGGACGGGTCAGCACGACACCGAGGACGACCGCCGCGACCACGCCCAGGGCGAGCAGGGCCACCCGCGGGGCGCTGCGCCACCAGGGGGTACCTCCGCCGGCGCCCGGGCCGCCCGGGCCGGAGCCGTCGTCACGGCCGCCGCCCGAGCCGGGCGGTTGTTCCGCCGCACCGCCGCCCGCACCGCCGCCCGGGCCGTCCGGTGCGGCGGGGGTGGCGTGGGCGTCGTCGCTCGTCGGACCGGACGGGGGGCCCGGGGGACGACCGGCCGGCGGGGGCGGCGGAGTCGGCGGGCGGGACGGTTCGGAGAGGGGGCCGGACGGCGGCCCGGACGGGCCGGTGGGCGAACGGTCCGACGGCTCGCCCGGCCCCGTGGGGTCGGGCGGGCGGTCGGAAGACGGTGGTTCGGCGCTCACGGATCTCAGCTCCCGGTCTCGAACGACCCCCCGGGGCGCCACTGCGCCCGACCATTGTGTGCAGTGCCCCCGCGCACCCTGCAAGCGGACGCGGTCGGCCCCTCCCGGGGAGCGCCGGGGCCCGGGGCTGCTTAGCGTGGCTGCGTGAGCGACTGGCGAGCATCCGACCGGGGGGCCGCCGTTCGCGCCCCCGCCCGGCCCGCTGCACACGGCTGGCTCCTGGCGCTCGCGACGGTGCTCGCCGCCCTGTTCGCCATGACGGTCCTGGCTGCGGCGGGGCTGTGGGCGGCCGGTGCGCATGGGTTGCCCGACGCGGCGTTCCCCCGGGTGGTGGTGGCGGTGGTGCTGCTCGCGGTCGGCGGGGACGTGGGGCTGACCGGCGGCAGCGGGGGGCTGGTCGAGGCGCACGGGGACCTCGTGGTGCTGCCGCTGTCGGTGAGCTTGGCAGGTGCGCTGGTCGTGGGGGCGGGGTTCCTCGCGCCCCTGCGGCACCGGGCCGTGGTGGGCGGGCGGGAGTTGGCGGCGTGGGCCGGACGGATCGCCGTGCTGTGGCTGGCCGCGCTCCTCGGGCTGTCGCTCGGTGCCCGCCAGGAGTTCACGGTGTCCCTGGGGGACCCGGCCCTAAAGGACGTCGGCGACCTGCTGGGGCTCACCCCCACCGTCGGGTTCGCGGCCGACGTGTGGACCAGCGTGCTCCTCGGACTGGTGTGGCTCGCCGGAGTGCTGCTGATCGCGCTGTTGGTGGCGCGCAGGGCGCCGCTCCCCGCGCGGCTGGTGCGGTTCCACTCGGCGGTGCGGCCGGCGGCGCACGCGGCCCTGGACGTCCTGCTCACCTACGTGGTCGTGGGACTGGTGGTCGGGGTGGTGATCGCGGTGACCCACGGACACGCGGCCGACACGATCGCGGTGCTCCTGCTCGGGCTGCCCAACCTCGTGTGGCTGGCCTTCACCCTGGGGCTCGGAGCGGTGTGGGACGGGCGGGTCGACGGTCCGTTCGGGCTGCCGATGCCCCCGGCGCTGGACCAGGTGCTGCGGGGCACCCAGGACAGCGCGCTGAGCGTACGGACGCTGGCCGCGCAGGACGGCCGGGCGTGGTGGCTGGTGCCGTTCGCCGCGGTGGTGCTGTTCGCCGCGGCGTACGTGATGGCCCGGCGGTCACCGGTCGGTACGCCCCTGTGGCGGCACGCCGTGCACCTGGGAGTGGCACTGGCGCTCACCGTCCTGACGGTGTGCCTGACCGTACGGGTGTCCGCGCACTACGGCTTGTCGCTGCTGGGCATCGGCAACCTGGGCGGTGGGCTGTCCGGGCGGGTGCGGCTGGACCCGCGGACGGGCCAGGCGGTGGTGGTCGCGGTGGCCTGGGGCGTGGTCATGGGGGCGCTGGGCGGGTTGGCCGCGCGATGGCGGCGCTGACCCGTCCGACTGCGGCGCGGACGCACGCCCGGGCAGGGGCTACGGCACGTTCCGGGGTCGTCCGTGGTCACGGGCGGTCGGCCGCGCCGGGCGGATGTTCGGCCGCGCCCCGGAACACCGGGCGGGCCCAGGCGGGGGGCGCGGGTGGCGGCCCGGGGCGCCCGTCGGCCGCCCCGGTGTCCGCGGTGCTCGGGTGGTGGCCGCCCGGGTCCGCACCCGTGGCGGCCCGCAGCGCGCCCACGAAGGCGAGGCAGGAGTCGTAACGGTCGTCGGGGTGTTTGGCCAGGGCCTTCGTCAGGACCGCGTCCACTCCCGGGGGCGAGTCGGGGCGCCGCTCGGCCAGCGCGGGCGGCTCGTCGTACTGGTGGGCCCAGAGCAGGGCCATGTCGTCGTCGCGTTGGAACGGCGGGCCGCCGGCCAGCGTCTCGTACACCACGCAGGCGAGGCTGTACACGTCGCACCGCCCGTCGACGGGGCGCCCCGAGATCTGCTCGGGCGCCACGTAGTCGAGCGTGCCCACGAACTGGCCCACGGTGGTGAACCCGGTGAGGGACAGGGACTTCTTGGTGAGTCCGAAGTCGGTCAGGTACACGTGCTCCGGGTGGTCGCTGTCGGTGCCCCGGGCGACGAGGATGTTGCCGGGCTTGACGTCGCGGTGCACCAGACCGTGGTCGTGGGCGGCGTCCAGGGCGGAGGCGACCTGGGTGGCGATCCGTACCGCGGTGTCCCACGGGAGCACTCCGGCGCCCGCGGGATCCGGGTGCTCGGCGCGCTGGTCGAGGAGGTGCCGCAGGTCGAGTCCGGCGACGTAGCGCATGGCGATGTAGAGCACGCCGTCCGCCTCCCCCGCCTCGAACACGGGCACGATGTGCGGGTGGTCGATCGCGGCGGCGACCCGTGACTCATGGGTGAAGCGGCGACGGAACGTGTCGTTGCGGGCCAGTTCGGGGGCGAGGAGCTTGAGCGCCACGGTGCGGTCGAGGCGCAGGTCCTTGGCCCGGTACACGACCGCCATGCCGCCCCGGCCGATCTCGCCCTCGATGCGGTAGTCGGCCACCTGCTGTCCCACGAGCCCCGACGGACGCCCCGTGTGTCCGTTCGGTTCGGGGCGGGACGCGTCCTGCCTCATGGAGCGCCACCGCCGGAACGCGGGTCGGGTCCCGGCCGGTCGGCGGGGCGGCTGAGGCGGCGGGTGCGGGTCCCGGACCGGTCTTCGGCGTTGGTGTTGGTGTCGGTGTCACGGCCGGGGTCGGCGTCACCGCCGGGGTCACCCTCGGGTCCGGCTTCGGATCGGGGAGGCGGTTCGAGGACGGTCGGGGGCTCCTCCGATCCCGCGGCCGGTCCGGTGCCCGCCGCACCCGGATCGCCCACGACCCTGGTGCGTGCCGCGCCCCCGTCGCCCGGTGGCGGCTCCGGTTCCCGTCCGGGGGTGACCACGCGGGTGGGCGGGTACGGGTCCGGTGCCCGTACGACCGCTCCCCCGTCGCCGCGGGCGTCCGGCGCGGCCCGGTCTCCGGGCGCCTCGGCGCTGGGAGCGGGAGACGGTGGCCGGATGGTGTCCCCGGTGGCCGACCGGTCCGCTGCGAAGCCGCTCAGCCGCCGCCCGTCGCAGTAGACCCAGCGTTCGTGTTCGGCGTCGTACAGCCACAGCGACGTCCCGTCCACGACCATCCCCACCCGCAGCCCCCGGGTCCGCCGGTGGAAGGACTCGATGTCGAGGGTGCCTTCGGCGAGTTCCCCGGCGGCGGCCCGGTAGCGGGCGACCGTCTCCTGGGCGCGGGCCAGCAGGGGTCGAGGGTCGGCCGTGTGGGTGGTGGGGCCGCCCGTGTCGGGAGGTTGCTGGGGCACGGCCACGAGGAGCCGGCCGTCGACCCAGGCGGTCCACCCGTTCGCGCACGCCACCCGGCCCCAGTCACCGAGCCGTTCGGTCAGCTGGACGGGCAGCAGCGCGTCCAGCGGTGCGGAGGGCCGGGCGGTGTCGGGAACCTCCCAGGTGGGCAGGCCACCGGGCGGAACGACATGGGTGGGGCGGAACTCGACGGTGGTCACGGGCGGCTCCCCTCGCGGTGCCTCACGGGTCCGGGGCGCCGCGGCGCCCCGACTGGATCACTTGCGCATCACGGCGGGTTCCTGGTGGCGCAGCAGCCGGGAGACGGCGAACAGGAAGACGAGGGACAGCACCACGAGCATCCCCATGTCGAGCAGCCAGGTCCCCGCCGTGTGCTGGAACAGCGCGTCGGCGCTCTGGTCGCCCGGCACGATCCGGGCGAGTCCGATGGTCGACGCCATCGCGGCGAACGCCCACCGGGCCGGCACCAGCCAGGAGAACTGTTGGATGCCCGGCACGGTGAGTTCGAGGAGGGCGCCGCAGAACACCACCTGCACGATGGCGACCAACACCAGGAGCGGCATCGTCACCTCCTCCTTGGGGACCACCGCGGAGATCAGCAGACCGAGCGTCATGGCGGTGAAGGCGAGCAGCGCGACGGCGAGGATGATCTCCACAAGTGGGGGGAGGAGCACTCCCGACCCGCCGGGCGCGTTGAGGTCGACGCCGAGCAGGGCGACCAGGGTCAGCACCACGGCCTGGAGCACGGTGATGGTGCCGAGCACGACGACCTTCGACATCAGGTACGCCGATCGGGACAGGCCGACCGCGCGTTCCCTGCGGTAGATGGCGCGTTCCTTCACGAGTTCCCGCACGGCGTTGGCGGCGCCGGTGAGGACGCCTCCGACGCACAGGATGAGGAGTGCGTCCATGGCGGACTGCGAGGTGAGGCGGCTCCCCGCGAGTGCGCGGGCCATCGCCCCCATGATGAAGGGCAGCGCGATCATGATCGCGAGGAAGGTCCGGTCCGCGCTGAGCGCGGCGCCGTAGCGGTGGACCAGGGTGCCCACCTGGGCCCGCCAGCTCTGCGGCTTGGGCGGCGGTGGAGCGGCGGGCCGGCTCCCGGTGGCGACCGGGGGGCGTGCGGTGGCCTCGGTGATGTAGCGACGGTGGAACGGCGAGGCCCGGTACTCGGTCGCCCAGTCGCGGGAGTGGTCGCTGTCGAACGCCTCGAACGCCTCCGGCCACTGTGTGTGACCGAAGAAGGGGAGGGCGTCGCCCGGTGGACCGAAGTACGCGATCCGGCCGCCGGGCGCGAGGATCAGGAGCCGGTCGCAGACGTCGAGGCTCAGCACGCTGTGGGTGACGACGACGACGGTCCTGCCGTCGTCCGCCAGCCCGCGCAGCATGTGCATCACCGAGCGGTCCATGCCGGGGTCGAGGCCGGAGGTGGGTTCGTCCAGGAACAGCAGGGAGGGTTTGGTGAGCAGTTCGAGGGCGACGCTGACGCGTTTGCGCTGGCCCCCGGAGAGGCTGTGGATGGGCTGACTCGCCCGCGCTTCGAGGCCGAGCTCGTGGAGGACCTCGTCCACCCGGGCCCGGCGTTCGGTTTCGGCGGTGTCCTGCGGGAACCTCAGCCGGGCGGCGTAGCCGAGGGCGCGGCGCACGGTGAGCTGGACGTGCAGGATGTCGTCCTGGGGGACGAGTCCGATGCGGCTGCGCAGTTCGGCGTAGTCCTGGTACAGGTCACGGCCGTCGTACAGCACGGTTCCGCGGTCGGCGGGGCGCAGCCCGGTCAGGGCGTTCAGCAGGGTGGACTTGCCCGCTCCGCTCGGCCCGACGACGGCCAGCAGGCACTTCTCGCCGACCGGGAAGGTCACGTCGTCGAGCAGGGTCTTGCGTCCGTGGTCCACGGTGACGCTCAGGTCCTGGGCGTCCAGGGAGACCTCGCCGGTGTCCACGTACACCTGGAGTTCGTCGCCCACCAGGCAGAACGCCGAGTGTCCGACACCGACGATGTCGCCGGGGAGCACGTCCGCCCGGGTCACCGGTCGACCGTTGAGGTAGGTGCCGTTGTGGCTGCCGAGGTCCACGATCTCGTACGTGGCGTCCGGCCCGGTGCGCAGTTCGGCGTGGTGACGGGAGACGACCAGGTCGTCCACCACGAGGTCGTTGTCCCGGCCGCGGCCGATGCGGACGGTGCGGGCGGGCAGCGGGCGGACGGTGGTGGGTTGTCGGAAGGTGCCGGTGGCGGCGGGACCGTGGACGCTCGAGGGCCGGTCGGGCGGGGCGGGCGCGGATCCGGTCGCGGGCGGTGGCCGACCGGTGTCGTGGTGGTCGGGCGGGGCGGGCGCGCGCGTGGTGCTCACCGGCGGCGCGGGAACCGAGGGCGCGGCGGCCGGGGGCGCGGTCCTGGGCGGGGTCGGAGCAGTGGGTGGGGGGCGGTCCCGGGCGACGAGCAGGGCCCGGGGGCCGTCGGCCGCGCCGCCGAAGCGCAGCACGCTGCCGGGGCCCACGCCCCATTCGTGGATCCGCCGGCCGTCCGCGTAGGTGCCGTTGGTGCTGTTCTCGTCGGCGACGGTCCAGCGGCCGGCTGCGGCGCGCAGGACCGCGTGGTGCCAGGAGACCCGGTCGTCATCGATGACGATGTCGCTCGTGGGGTCCCGTCCGACGTGATAGTCGCGATCGGGTGTCAGCACCGTGGAGCCCGTGTCCGTCTCCACGACGAGCGCGGGCGCAGTCGGCACTCCGGGCCGCTCTGCCATGTCTGAATTCTAGCGATGTACGGCGTTTGCCGCCCCGGCTGGCCCGCCCGGCCCGCCCCGTCCCGCACGCCACCCGCACCCCCGCCGGCCCACGGGCACCTGCACCACGCGTGCCGGCGGGCCACCCCGTGACCGCCTCAGTGTCGCCCGTACGCGGTCAGCCCGACGGGCACCCGGGCGTCCACCTCCTCGATGACGGCCTCCGCCACCTCCGGCCCCGACGCCCCGTAGATCTCGATGAGGGCCAGTCCGGGGCCGAGTTCGCCGGCGACCCGGGCCGCGGCCTTCGCATCGGGCACGGCGACGATCGTGATCGGCCCGCCGTCCGAGGGCTTCTCGTACCGCGCCCGGTCCTGCACGGGGTCAGCGCCCTCGTGGACGACCAGGAACGAGTCGGCCAACGCCTCGCCCGTCCCGAACCGCTCCTTGTAGGCGGCGATCGTGGTCAGCGACTCGAAGCCGTAGTAGACCGCCCCCACCCTGGCCCGGGCGCCCACCTCGCGGGCGATCCGTGCGTGCCAGACGGCACCGAAGCTGCCGCACAGTTCGATGAGGTCGGCGCCTTCGGCGACGAGTCGGGTGGCGAGTTCGACGGCCTGAGCCGGCTCGCCGACGGCACGGACCCGGGTCCGTCCGTGGGAGGTGCTGACCGACAGCAGGTCCACGGCCGGATCTCCGCCCTCCATCTCGTAGATGACGACCCGGTCCTGCGCGTCGATGATCTCGGACATGGCGTTCCCCTCCGTCCGACGGCGCCTGAGCGCGCCGTCGGAGCCATCCTGTGACCTCAACCAAGGTCGAGGTCAACCCGGTTGGGTGCACGGCCCGGGCGCGCACGGTCAGCGTCGCGCCGCCAGCCGCTCCAGTGTGCGCAGAACGGGCCGCACCCCGTCCTCCTCGGCCAGCCGACCGGCGAAGCTCCGGGCCGCCGCCGCGTACGGGGCTCCTTCGGCGGTCGCTCGGACGAGGGCCGCCGACAACTGCCCGGCGGTCAGCTTCCGCAGCGGCACGACGGCCGGGGCGACGCCCAGGGCGCTCAGGCGCGCGGACCAGAACCCGGCGTCGAACTGCACGGGCACCGGAACCGAGGGCACCCCCGAGCGGAGCGCCGCCGCCGTGGTGCCGGCACCCGCGTGGTGGACGATCGCCGCCGTCTGCGGGAAGAGGAGGGTGTGCGGAAGGTCGTCGACGGTGAGCATGTCGTCCCCGCTGACCGCCCCGTCCGCGCCCAGACCGCTCCAGCCGCGTTGGATCACGCCCCGCAGGCCCGCGGCGCGCAGGGCCCGGACCACCGTCGCGCTGAGCCGCACCGGGTCGGGCACGGTGGCGCTGCCGAGTCCCACGTAGACGGGTGGCGGGCCCGCGGCGAGGAACGCGCGCACGTCTTCGGGCAGTCGGGCGTCCGGTGGGTCACGGGGCCACCAGAAGCCGTCGACGGTCAGACCGGGGGGCCAGTCACGGGGGCGGGGCACGACGAGGGGGCTGAAGCCGTGGTGCACGGTCAGGCCGTTGCGCTCCCGGGCGCGCCGGGCGGCGTAGGCCCCCAGCGGCGGGGCCCCGAGTCGGGCCCGTAGGGCGCGGACGGCGTCGGCGAAGAGGTGGTCGAGCCCGGCGTTCATCGCCTGCCCCGCGAGGCGGTTGGCGAACGGCCCGAAGGAGCCGGCGGTGATCAGCGGCGGGGCGAAAACCCGTGTGGGGGCCTGTGGTTGGAGGTGCAGTTCCGCCGCGGGCAGGCCCAGGCCGTCAGCGACGGCGTGTCCGAGCGGGGCGACCGCCGGGGCCAGCAGGAGGACGTCACTGCGTTCGGCGACGTGCAGCAGGTCGTCGGCGAACTCCCCCACCCGGTCCCGCAACATCGCGAACAGTCGGTTCAGTCGGCGGATTCCACTGGTGGTGTGGTGCAGCTCCTGGCCGGCGGCGGAAGCGAGTTCGGCGCGCGGGTCGAACGGCAGTGCGTGGAAGCCGAGTCCGGCGCCGACCGCGAGCGGCGCGAAGCGTTGGTGGGTCACGAGGGTGACCTCGTGCCCGGCCAGCGCCAACCCGTGCCCGAGCCCGGTGAAGGGGGCGACGTCGCCCCGGGAACCCGCCGTCATCACCGCTACCCGCACGCGCCCAGTATGACGGAGCGGACGGCGGGTCACCAGCGGTTCACCGGGGCCGCGCCGGGATTCAGCGGGCGCGTGCGCCGGGATTCAGCGCGGGTAGCGCGCCGGGGCTCAACGCGGATCGTGCGCCGGGGTTCAGCGCGGATCGTGCGCCACGGCCGGCCCGGTCCGCTCCGGCGGCAGCACTCCGGGGAGCCAGAGGACCACGAGGGCGATGCCCGCGAGCGTCAGATTGCGGGCCGCGGCGTCCAGCCCGTTCCACTCGGACGACTGCCACATGGCGAACCACTCCCCACCGATCGCGAGGAACCCGAGGCCGAACAGGAGCAGCACCATCACCAGTCCGAGGGTGCCGGTGCGGCGGGCGCGGGCGACCGCGGCGGGGTCGGGGGCGCGTCGGGTCAGGGCGTGCGCCCACTGCCACCCGGACCACAGCAGGACGAGCGCGGCCAGCGTCTCCCACCCGATGACGGCGACGTACGCGAGGTCCGCGACGGTGTGCGACTCGATGGCGCGCCACATGAGGTCCTCGTCCTTGAACGTGGTGTCCATCGCGAGGACGTGCCGGACGAACTGCTGATTGGTCCCGAAGTCGGTGATGTTGCCGAAGGCGACGAGGGCCATGTAAACGGCGACGGTCACGGTCAACGCGGCTGCCGCCATCGGCAGCCCGCCGAGCCGGTCGATGCGGGCGGCTCCCCCGTCCCGCTCCGCACCCCCGCGGGTGTCAGTCCCCTTGCCCACGTCCGGCATGTCGCCCTCCCCCGTGCGTCCGCCTCCGGTGCGGGCGGTCTCCCTGTGACCATGGCCCGCCCGCGGCGCCGCCAACCGCGCGGCCGGCGGCGGAAGGTGACGGAACGGCGTGCGGTCGACCCGGTACCCGGGCGGCGGGGACACGGCCCACCGCGGAGGAGCGGGTGAAAATCGACCACCGATGGTGAATCCGGCCCACGCGCCCGCACGCCGGTGCGGGCTAGCGTTTTGGCCATGTCGCTACAGCCCTGGTTCCGTGACGCGAAGCTGGGCGTCTTCGTCCACTACGGCGTCTACGCCGTGGACTCGGTCGCCGAGTCGTGGTCCTTCTACACCGGAGAGGTCTCCCACGAGCGGTACATGAGCCAACTCGACCGCTTCACCGCCGTCCGGTACGACCCCGCGGCCTGGGCCGACCTGTTCGCCCGGGCGGGCGCCCGGTACGCCGTGCTGACCGCGCGCCACCACGACGGCGTCGCGCTGTGGGAGTCCGCGCAGGGCGGGCTGGACGTCGTCCGGCACACCCCGGCGGGGCGTGACCTGCTCGCCGGGTACGCGTCGGCGCTGCGCGAGCGCGGGCTCCGGGTGGGGCTCTACTACTCCCACTCGGACTGGAACCACCCCGACTACCCGACGCTGGTCCACCCCGATCCGCCCGCCCACGACGACGTCCTGGCCAGTGCCTACGTGACCCCGCAGGACGGGGTCGAGGACCCGGGGGCGTGGGACCGCTACCTCGCGTACCGGGACGGGCAGGTCGCCGAGCTGATCGACCGGTACCGGCCGGACCTGCTGTGGTTCGACGGGGAGTGGGAACGCACGCCCCGGCAGTGGCGGATGGCGGAACTGGCGACCCTGATCGGGGACGCCGCGCCGGACACCGTGGTCAACGCCCGTCTCACCGGTCACGGTGACTACGCGACGCCGGAGCAGGGGCTACCGGTGCGGGCGCCGGACGGGCCGTGGGAGCTGTGTCTGACGGTCAACGACTCCTGGGGCTACCGCCGCGACGACGACCGCCACAAGTCCGTGCGGCTGTTGGTGCGCTACCTCACGGAGACCGTCGGGATGGGCGGCAACCTGCTGCTGGCGGTGGGCCCGCGGGAGGACGGAACGTTCACCGCCGCGCAGACGGACCGGCTCACCGGGCTCGGCGACTGGGTACGGGTGCACCGGGAGGCGGTGTACGACACGGTGGCGGGGGCGCCGCCGGGGCACCACTACGGCCCGAGCACCCTCGCGGCGGACCGGCGCACGCTCTACCTGGTCTGCTTCGACGTGCCGCGCGAGGCGGTCACCGTCCGCGGGCTGCGCACCCCCGTGCGGCGGGTGACGGTGCTCGGTACGGGAACCGAGCTGGGACACCGGGTGGTCGGCGGACTGCACGAGGTGCCCGGCATGACGGTGATCGACGCACCGGACCCCCGGGACCTGGACCCGTACGCGACGGTCCTGGCGGTGGAGTTAGACGGGGAACTCGACCTCTACCGGGGAACCGGGTTGCGCTGACCCCCGGCCGGGGCCCGCACCGCGCCCGAGGCCGTGCGCAGCGCCCGTGGCGAGTGGCCGAACGCGCGCCGGCACGCCTTGTTGAACGCCTGGAGGTCCGCGATGCCGACGGCGGCGGCCACCGCCGTCACGCTCAGCGTCGACTCACGGAGCAGGTGCCGGGCGCGGGCCATCCGGCGTTCCCTGACGTAGCCGACGACGGTCGTCCCCGTCCGGGCGCGGAACAGCCGGGTCAGGTGGTTGTGCGAGACGCCCGCCACGCGGGCCAGTCGGGGCACGGTGAGCGGGTCGGCGAGGTGCGCTTCGACGTGCGCCATGGCGGCGGCGACCGGGTCGGGCGGCGTGGCGGGACCGCCGGGGAGGCCGAGTTCGGCGATCCGCCACAGGGCCGTCCACAGCTCGGCGGCGGCTCGGGCGGGGTTGCGCGGGGCCACGACGACGGCCCGGTGGAGGAGCGTGCCCAGGGCGGGGGCCTCCGCCCCGGCGTCCTGCATGAGCGGAACGTCAATGGCCTGGCCGGCCGGGCCGGAGCCGGGGAGGGCGAAGTGGGCGTACAGGTGCTCCGAGCGGCCCCGGTAGCGGAACCGCACCTCGGCGCCGGGCGGCACCAGACTGACCCGGCCGGGTCGGATCGCGTACACGGCGGAGTCGACGGTCAGTTCGGCACAGTAGCCGTAGAGGTGGAGCTGCCACAGGTCGGGGAGGCGGAAGACCTCGGTGGCCGCGCCGGTGCCGTGGACGCCGACACCGAGGCTGGCGACCCGGGGCGGGGCGTCGAGCCGGAGGGCCACGGTCGGCGACTGCTCCGGGGTGGTCATGGTGAGAACGTACCAGTGGGGGTGTGCGCAGATGCGGGACTGGCCCGGGCGGGTGAAGCTGAAGACGGAAGAACCCCTCTAGGAGGTGGGCCATGTCCATGATGGACAAGCTCAAGAACATGCTCAAGGGGCATGGGGACCAGACGTCCAAGGGCGTCGACAAGGCGGGTGACTACGTCGACGGCAAGACGCAGAACAAGTACCAGGGCCAGGTCGACAAGGGGCAGGACGCGCTCAAGGACCGGCTCGGCAACCCGGACCAGGGTCAGCAGCCGCCGCAGACCTGACCCGGCGGCGCCGGCCCGGCCGTCCGGGTCGGGCTCCGCCGAGGGGTCCACCTCCGGCGCGGCACCACCGCTCCGACCCGGCCCGCGCGGGCGCCCGGCACCCACGGGCAGCGTGCGGGAGCCGGGAAGGAGCCTGGTCGCGTCTACTTGACGATAAGACCCGACCCCCTTTACCGTCAGACAGACGAAAAGGGGGTTCATCATGGCCGACATCACCCGGCGCCTGGGCTGGCGACACCTGCGGAGCGCGCCCACCGCCCACGTCCGTCACCACCGGGGCGGAAGGCTGGCGCACGAGGGCGCGGGGCTCAGTTTCTGGTACCGCTCGCTGTCCGCCGCGCTCTCCGAGGTCCCGGTGGACGACCGCGAGCTGACCATGGCGTTCCACGCGACGACCGCGGACTTCCAGGACGTCACCGTGCAGGCCACGGTGACGTACCGGATCAGCGACCCGGAGACGGCCGCTGCCCGGATCGACTTCTCGATCGATCCGGACACCGGCCTGTGGCGGGGCGCCCCGCTGGAGCAGTTGTCGACCCTGCTCACCGAGACGGCACAGCAACACGCGCTGGACACGCTGGCGGGCAGCCCCCTGGACGAGGTGCTCCGCTCGGGGGTCGCCGCGGTCCGCGGGCGGATCGACGCCGGGCTGGCGGACGAACCGCGCCTGGCGGCGACCGGGCTCACCGTGGTCGCGGTGCGCGTCGTCGCGATCCGCCCCGAACCCGAGGTCGAACGGGCCCTGCGGACCCCGACCCGCGAACGCATCCAACAGGAGGCGGACCGGGCCACGTACGAACGCCGGGCCGTCGCCGTGGAACGCGAGCGGACGATCGCCGAGAACGAACTCGCCAGCAAGATCGAGTTGGCCCGGCGCGAGGAAGGGCTCGTCGAGCAGCGGGGCACCAACGCACGGCGGCAGGCCGAGGAGTCGGCCGCGGCCGATGCGGTCCGGGCGGAGGCGGAGGCCACGCGCACGGTGCGACTCGCCCGGGCCGAGGCCGAGGCGGCCCGTCAGGTCGGCGAGGGACGTGCCCAGGCGCAGGCGGCCTGGCTGCGGGTGCACGCCGATGCGGAGCCGGCGACCCTGCACGCCCTGGCCCTGACCCGGCTGGCCGAGAACGTGCCGAAGATCGACAGCGTCACCCTCTCCCCCGACGTCGTCACCGGGCTGCTGTCGCGGCTCGGCGGCCCGGCCGGCGGCCACGACCCGGCACCCCGGCCGTGATCCTGAGCCCGCGGGTGGTCCTCGTCCACCGCCGCACGGATTACGAGGAGTTGATCGCCCGTCACGGGACGCACGGCCAGGCGGAGTTCTTCCTCGCCGCGCGCGGGCACGATCTGCGGGAGACCGCCGAGCGACACGAGCGCAGCCGTGCCGCGCTGGCCGAGGCCACGGCCGCGGTGCCGCTGAACTGGCGCCAGGCCCGGGTGGAACGCACCGATCTCGACCGGTTCCTGTTCGGGCCCGAGGACGTGGTCGTGGTGGTCGGGCAGGACGGTTTGGTGGCCAATGCGGCGAAGTACCTGACGGGCCAGCCGGTCATCGGCGTGGACACCGACCCGGGGCGCAACCCCGGTGTGCTGGTGCGCCACCGGGCGGCCCAGGTGGCGAGGCTGTTGCGGGCGACGGCGGCGGACGGCGCCCGGGGCGAGGAACGCACCATGGTGGAGGCGGTCACGGACGACGCCCAGCGACTGCTCGCGCTCAACGAGATCTATGTGGGTCGTCCCGACCACCAGACCTCGCGCTACCGGTTGGGCGCCGACAGCGACTCCGACGCACCGGAGGCACAGGCGTCCTCCGGCCTGGTCGTCGGTACCGGGACCGGGGCGACGGGCTGGCTGCGCTCGCTGTGGTTGACCTCCCGGGCGTCGCTCGCCCTGCCGACCCCGGTGGACCCGGCACTCGCCTGGTTCGTCCGGGAGGCGTGGCCGTCCCCCGTCACCGGCACCGCGCGGGTGTCGGGCACCCTCACCAGTGACGCACGACTGCGGCTGACCGCCGAGTCGGAGCGCCTGGTGGCCTTCGGCGACGGCATGGAGTCCGACGCGCTGGAGGTCACGTACGGGCAGACGATCTGGATCGGGGTCGCCGACACCCGGCTGCGCCTCGCCGGGTGAGGGCGGCCCCGCAGCCGGTCGGGCTCACCAGGGGGACGTGCCCACGGGCACCGCGGGTCCGGCGCCGGTGCGCCGCATCCGGAGGGTGTCCACGGACTCGGCCATCAACTCGTACTCCGTGGTGTCGTCCTGGGCGGCGAACCGCAACAGCCGCCCCTGGGAGAGTTCCTCGGCGGCCCAGCCCTGTCGGTCGGGTTCGCGACACCACTCCCGCAGTGCGGACGGCACGTCCAGGGTGCCTTCGCCGACCGGGATCAGGGCGCCCGCGGGGTAGGCGGAGCCACCGGGGTGGGGGTCGAGGCGGTCCGCGATCCACAGGGCGCGGTCGCGCAGCCACCACAGGGCGAGCGGAAGGGTGGGGGCCCGGTAGGTGCCGAGCGGAACGCCGACCCACCGGCCTCCACAGACACCGTAGGCAGTGACGTGGCACAGGAACTCGTCGTGCACGGTCATCACCTCCGTGGTGACGCGCTTCGGGGGGCCGATGGGCGACGGCGGGAACGAGGGCACTGATGCACCCCCCTTCTCTAGTTCACTCCATGACTGAATGTCACCACGCCGATCCGGCCAGTGTGCGGTGTTTCGAGCCGCCCGTGTTGGCCGAAAGCGGCGCTGAGCCGCTTCGACCTGCCGGCACCCCGAGGCCCGCCCGACGGGAACGTGACGGGAAATCTTCGGTCGGGAACCACAGGAGCCCCGTGGGCCCCACCTCTCGGAGCCCACGGGTCGGGGTGGCGCGCCGGCGGCGAGCGCGCCCCACCCGTGACACCACTCCCGCCGGCGCGCGCCGGCCGCGTACCGTCGGACACGACGCGCCGCGCACACGGCGCGCGGAGCCCGCGCGAGGACGAGGGACTGGGGTAGATGACGACGGACGGCGACGGCTGGCGGCTCGATGCAGCGCAACGGCAACTCGACGCCGAGGTCATCCGGGTCGCACCGGGCGGGGAGTACACCTCGGCGGCCCCGGAGGCCGGCGACCTGTTGCTGTACGTGACGGCCGGGAGCGGGCACCTGGAGTGCGGAAGTCGTCTGGAGGCGGTCGACACGGGCTGTGTCACCTGGGTGCCGCCCGGGGCCCGGCACACCCTGACGGCCGGGGCGGAGGGCCTCGGCTTCCTCGCGGTCCGCGCGCAGCCGACACCGTCAGCGCCGCCGCCCGCGCCCGGGCGGGACGGGGCCGAGCCGCCCGGCGGGGAGCCCGCGTGCCTGCTCCACCGGGTGTGCGCCCGGTGCGGCCGGCTGGCCCCGGGACAGGCGGACCGGTACTGCGCCCAGTGCGGCGACCTACTGCCGTCCTGACCCGGGCCGCCGGGACCCGATCCGGCGAGGCCGCGCCGGCACGCGCCCGGTCGGGCCGCCCGGACCAGGCGCCTCGCATGCCCCGCCCGACGAACGGACATATGGTGCATTTGTGTCCACGGTCGCCGGTGACCGTGCGCTCACGCCGAGGAGGCACGCACCATGTCCGAACTCATCGTCATCGGATACGAGGACCCCACGGTCGCCCACCAGGCGTACGAGCGCGTCCAGACGCTCCAGAAGGACTTCGTCGTGGACCTCGCCGGGCTCGCGGTCGTCACCGTGGACCAGGAGGGCAAGAACCACGTCGAAACGCCCAGCAAGATCGTCGGAGTGTCCGCGGCCTCGGGAGCCCTCTGGGGAATGATCTTCGGGCTGCTCTTCCTCGTCCCCGGATTCGGATTGCTGGCGGGCGCGGCGTTCGGCGGGCTCTTCGGCAAGCTCAGCAAGTCGGGCATCAACGACGAGTTCCGGGGGCAGGTGCAGTCGCTGCTGACGCCCGGCTCGGCAGCCGTGGTGATCATGGCTGCGAAGATCACCGAGGACAAGTTCGCCGACGCCATGCAGCCGTTCGGCGGAACGCTCCTCAAGACCTCGCTGAGCACCGAGGACGAGAAGGAACTCGCCGAGCACCTGGGCACCGGACAGGCGCCGTGACGCCGGACCGCGCGGAGCGGCCGGCGGCGACGTCCTTCGCCCGGGCCACGGACGGACGGCACGGGCCGTACGGACGGCACCGCGCCGGCCGCCGGCCCGCGCCGACGGCCACCGTCCGGAAGCTACTGCCCGTCGTGCGCCCGGCGCAGCGCGGCGATGTCGAACTTCGTCATGGTGAGCATCGCCTCGGTGGTGCGGGCGGCCTTGTGCGGGTCCGGGTCACCGATCAGTGCGGGCAGCTCGGTGGGCACCACCTGCCAGGACACTCCGAACCGGTCCTTCAGCCATCCGCACTGCCCCGGTTCCCCGCCGTCTTGTGCCAACCGGCTCCAGTAGTAGTCGACCTCGTCCTGGTCGGCACAGTGGATCTGGAACGAGACGGCCTCGTTGAAGGTGAAGTACGGCCCCCCGTTCAGGGCGACGAACCGCTGCCCGTTCAAGGTGAAGTCCACCGTCATGGCCGTCCCCGCGGGACCCGGCCCGGCTTCGCCGTACCGCGTGATCGAACCCCGCTCCGAGTCCTTGAAGACGGATAGGTAATGAGTGGCGGCTTCCTCCGCCTTCCCGTCGAACCACAGGCAGGTGGTGAATGCTTCGCTGGTCATGGGTGACGCCTCCCGCTCACGCGATCGCTCCGACGAATGGATCTCACCCGTACGACCGATGCTCCACCGAAAACTCATCGCCCGCGCGCCAAAGGGCGACGGACTCCTCAGGGCGACCCCGGCCGCGTCCCCACCACCAACCGGAGGTACGGGCTGCCGTCCGGCCGTCGCTCCAGGCCCGGCAGGGGCAACGGGTACAGGGCCGTGGCGAACCCGGCCCGGTCCAGGTCAGCGAGCACCCCGGACAGCGGGAAGGTGCGGTAGTACATCACGAACGGCGGGTGCCACAGGGCGTTGCGGACCCGCATCGCCGCATCGAACCCGACCGTCTTCCAGTAGCCGCTCGACCCGGGCACCGGCGGCGCCGCGACCGGGAAGGCGAACCTGCCGCCGGGCCGCAGCACCCGGTACGCCTCGGCGAACAGGGCCGGCCGCTGACCCGGCAGGAAGTGCCCGAAGGCACCGAAGCTGACGGCCAGGTCGAACGCGTCCGTGAAGGGCAGGGCGAGTGCGTCCGCCCGCACCGCGCTCACCGCCGGTCCGCCCGGTGGCACCGCGGCCCGGCCCTCCCTCAACATGCCGGCGCTGACGTCCACCCCGACGACCCGCTCCCGGCACACCGCGCGCAGCACCCGCGTCCCGGCGCCCGTCCCGCAGCACAGGTCGAGCCCGTGGGAGAACGGACCGAGCGGACCGAGGACGCGTTGCGTCGCGTCGAGGACGTCGTCCGGGGTGCGGAAAGGGGTGCGGTCGAACTTCGGCGCCAGCAGGTCGTAACCGTGCTCGACGGAGGACAGCGCCTGGACGGCGAGTTCACGCAGCGTGGGACCTTCGGGACTGAACACCCCGCCCAGCATAGGTCGTGCGGCGCGGGGCCGGCGCGGACGGCGGCACGGTGAACACGGCGCCGCACCGGAAGGACGGGTGGCGCGCCCGGCTCGCCAGCGGTGTGGGCAAGTGGCGCGATCCGGTGGTCGTACAGATCCTGCGGTCCACCGCGGCGGCCACCATCTCGTACGCGGTCGCCCTCCAGCTGAGTGACGTCGCGGCCCCGCTCACCGCCCCGCTCACCGCACTGTTGGTGGTCCAGGTGACCCTCTACGCCACGATCACCACCGGGGTCCGCCGGGTGAACTCGGTGGTGATCGGCGTGCTGATCGCCGTGGGCTTCAGCTCGCTGGTGGGACTGAGCTGGTGGAGCCTCGGCCTCATCATCCTGGCCTCCCTGACGGTCGGCCAGTTCGTGCGGGTGGGCGAGTTCGTGCCCGAGGTGGCGATCAGCGCGATGCTGGTGCTCGGGGTCACCGAGGTGGGGGCCTCGGCCTGGGACCGGGTGCTGGAGACGCTGATCGGCGCCGTGGTGGGGCTCACCTTCAACTTCGTCCTGGCTCCGCCGGTCTGGGTCGACACCGCCGGGGAGTCCATCGAGGGTCTGGCCCGCCGGCTACGACAGCTGTTGCTGCGCGACGCCGAACAGTTGGTGACGCCCACCCCGCCGCGTCTCGCGGATCAACGGCTCCACGAGGCACGCCAGTTGGACGACGACGTGGCGGACGTGGACGCCGCGCTGCGCCAGGCGGAGGACAGCCTCCGGCTCAACCCCCGCGTCCGTGAGGGCCTGCTCAACCGTGTGGTGCTGCGCACCGGACTGGACACCCTGGAGATCTGCACGGTCGTCGTCCGGGTCCTGTCCCGCACGCTCAGCGACCTGAGCAGGGTGCGGGCCGGTGCGCCCCTGCTGCCGCCGGAGCCTGGGGCCGCCCTGCGGGAGACGCTCGTCCACGTCGCCGACGCCCTGGTCAGCTTCGCCGTGCTCGTGACCGCCCAGGCGAGCAGTAGTGCCGACGCGGCCGAGGGCCGGCTCGCGGAGCAGCTGAACGCCGCGACGACCGCCCGGGGCCGCGCCGCCCAACTGCTCCTGGACGACGTCCGGGACGATCCCCGCGGCTGGCAGCTCCAGGGTGCGCTGCTGACCGAGGTGGACCGGATGCTGGCCGAGCTGGACCTGGAGCACCGCACCCGTCGACTGATGGAGGAGCTCGACCGCAGCTCCCGCGAACAACACGAGCGCTTTCCGTGGCTGGCACGACTCCGTTCCCTGTTCCCGGGCGGTCGGACGGGGTCCTGAGGTCCGGCCGCGCTCCCCTCCCGAACGCGCGTGCCCCGCTGCGCGCCCTGCCCCGGCGATCACCGTTGATCTAATCTTCCGATCACACGACGGACCCGTGCGTGGACCGGGACGCCACACGGACCGGCGAGGTCCGGACGGGCCGGCACGGCACGCCAAGGCCCAGCAAGACACAGCAAGGCCCGGCAGGAGGAGCACGTCATGCGCCGAGTGGTGGACGCCCAACCCCTACCGGGGGAGCCCGAGGACCCGCACCTGGTCGACGTGCGCGCATGGCGGACGTACCCGCTCGACGCGCTCCGTTGGCGCGGCGACGACGGCGCCCCCCTGACCGTGTCCGGCCTGCCCGGGCTCACCCCCGCGGACCTCGACCGCACCGCACGCTCGTTGTGGCGCTACCGCGCCGCGCTGCCACCGGACATCGAGCGGCCGATCAGCCTGGGCGAGGGGATGACCCCCCTGGTGGCGGGCGAGTGGTCCGGGACCCCGGTCCGCTTCAAGTTGGAGTGGTTCAACCCGACCGGCAGCTTCAAGGACCGGGGCAGCAGCGTGATGGTCTCCGCGCTCGCCTCGCGCGGGGTGACGGAGGTGATCGAGGACAGTTCCGGCAACGGCGGCTCCTCGGTCGCCGCCTACTGCGCGGCGGCCGGACTGAGCGCCACCGTCCTGGTGCCGGAGGGCACGTCGACCGCCAAGGTCCTCCAGACCCGGGCGTACGGTGCGCGCATCACCCCGGTGCCCGGCGGTCGGGACGCCACCGCCGCCGAGGCCCTGCGCCGCGCGGAGCACATTCCGTACGCCGGTCACAACTGGCACCCGTACTTCCTCCAGGGGACCAAGACCCTGGCGTACGAGCTCTGGGAGGACCTGGGTTTCAGGGCCCCCGACGCGGTGGTCACCGTGGCGGGCGCGGGCAGCCTGGTCCTCGGCTGCGACCTCGGGTTCACGGAACTGTTGGGTGCCGGACTGATCGCCCGGCGGCCCCGGTTGCTGGTGGCCCAGCCCGCCGCCTGCGCTCCGATCGACGCCGCGTTCCACTCGGTCCCGACCCCGGCGTTCGGGCCCACCGTCGCGGAGGGCGCGGCGATCCGGGAACCGGTGCGGCTCGCCGAGGTGATCTCGGCCGTGCGCCGGTCCGGCGGCGACCTCGCCGCGATCCCGGAGGACGACATCGTCAGCGCGGTGCACCGGCTGGCCGCCCGCGGGCTGTACGCGGAGCCGACCAGTGCGGTGGCCGCCGCGGCGGTGGACGTGTTCCGGGCCCGGGGTGCCCTGCGGGACGACGAGACCACCGTCGTCGTCCTGACGGGTTCCGGGCTCAAGGCCACCGGGGCCATGGCCCGTCTGCTGCCGGCCGCCGCGGCCCCGGACAGGCCGCCCGCCGCGGCGCCGGACGCCGAGCCGGACGCGGCGGCCGACGCACCGTGAGAGGCGCCCTGCGCGGGGCCGGGGCGCTGACGGGCTTCACGGAGTCCCGTCCGCCAGCCCGAACAGGGGCAGCGCCGCGTCCAGCCCGGTGACCGCGACCCGGACGGCGCGGCGTTCGTCCCAGGTCCGACGGTCCAACCGCACCCGCCGCAAGGTGCGCGACTCACCGCGGACGGCAACGATCTCCGTGCCGTCGACTCGATTCGCCCGGCCGACCGCTCCGCGCCGCTCCTGCGTCCCGGCTCCACGCGATCCACGCGATCCACGCGATCCACGCGATCCACGCGATCCACGGGGTCTACGGGGTCTACGGGGTCTACGGAAAGCCTCGTGCGACCCGCCGGCAGGGTGTTAGGGTCCGGCCCGGTTTCGCAGATCCGACGAGGAGCGTCCATGGCCAAGGTCACCGTCAGCATCGACGCCGAACTCGTGGTGGAGGTCATGGTCCTCGCCGGCGTCGGATCGCCGCAGGACGCCGTGGAGCTGGTGGTGCGGGACTACATCGCCCGTGGGCACCGCACCGAGGAGCGGACGGAGTCGAAGGGCGAGAGTGCGCGCACCGCGCCCCCCGTCCGGATCGATCCCCAGCAGGGCTGAACCGGAGGCCCACCGTCGGCGCCCGTCTCCCCGCGCCGACCGCACGCCCGCCGCGCAGACGCCGTCGTCGTCGTCACCCCCGCGGTCATGAGCACGGGCCCCGGCCCGGGAGCCCATGGGCCCGCCGCCCTGCTGCGCCGATCCGGACCGTGCTGGGCGGGAGCCCCGTCCGGCACCCTCCAGATGGCGGGAGGGCCGGGCGTACCCGACTGTTGCCCACGCAACCACCCTTCCTCAAAGCCTTGTTGCGCGTGAGTCTGCTGTGCCAGGGTGTGCACCGTTCCCGCACGGACACGACCGGTCACCGAACGGTACGTCGTCTTCCGCCGGCCGCCGGAGGGTGCGTCCTTCCGTGCCCGAACGGCCCGGTGCGGGTCCGCGTACGCCCCGGAAGGAAGACCCTCTGTTGACCCTCCCCCTTCCGCCCCGACCGAACCGAAGACCACACGCGGTCACGGAACCCGACGGGTCCGACGTCGAGCTCATGGCCGCCGTGCGGTCGGCGGACGGCCACGGATCCCGCAGCCGCGCGGCCTTGTTGAGCCGCCACGGGGAAGCCGTCCACGACTACGCCGTCCTCTGCGCCGGGGCGACACCGGGCGGGGCTCCCGCCGTGGTGGCAGCCGCCTTCGACGCGGTGCTCGACGCACCGACCGCCCCCGGGACGTACCGGGCGCTGAGGCCCCGGCTGCTCCTCGCGGTGCGGGAATCGGCGGCCGGGGAACGACCTCACGACGAACCGGATCGACCACGGCCCCTCGCGGACCGGGCGTTCGGCGCCCTGTCGAGCACCGCCCAACACCTGCTCTGGCACACGGAGGTCGAGGGCGAACCGCTGTCCGTTCCGGCGGCCCTGCTGTCCCTCGACCCCGTCGGAGCGGCGCACGAACTGAACGGCGCCCGGCGGGACTTCATGGCGTCGGTCGCCCAGGCGCACCTCGCCCTCACCACCAGCAGGGAGTGCCGTCAGCACCTGCGCCTGCGCGACGTCCTGACCCGCCAGGGCGCCCCGCTCCCCCTGGAGGTCGACGCGCACCTGCGGGAGTGCGGGCACTGCCGGTCGGTCGACGCGCACCTGCGGCGGGCGGCCGAAGAACCCGGCACGCTCCTGGTGGAGTCCGTGCTCTTCGACCACGCCGCCGCCTATCTGTCCCTCCGTCACGGTCGGCACCACCAGCCCACCGCCCCGCCGTTGCCGCCCTCCCGCGCTCCCTTCCCCACCGAGGGGACGAGCGACGCGGCCACCGAGGGCGCACGACCACCGCGCGCGGGTCGCCACCGGGCGCGCGGCAGGGCGCCGAAGCCCGCGGACGGCGCACCGACGGGGGACGGTCCGCCCCCGGCCAGGAGCCTGCTCGCCGGCGCTGCGCTCGGCGGGGCGGTACTGACCGCCGCGCTCCTGACGGCGGCCCTGTGGCCCGGGGGCGGGGGCGGCGCGGTGGGCTCCGCGCTGCCCGGAGCGCCGCCCGCGCGTTCCGTCAGTCCCTCGACGTTGCCCGGGTCGTCCGGACACGGCACCACTCCCTCCACCGACACCGTCCGGCCGGTGGGGGCGTTGCGCGGGGAGCTCCGCAACGTCGCGGCCGGGCTCTGCCTCGACGTGGTCGGCCGGCATCCGCTCGTCGGTGCCCGGGCGACCCTGCTGCCGTGTGCGGACCGACGGACCCAACAGTGGTCGTACGAGGGCGACGGGCTGCTCCGCAGCGGAGCCGACCCGGGCCTGTGTCTCGACTCGCACGCGCAGGAAGGCGTGGCGGCCCTCGGCAACTGCGCCGGTCGCGATCCGGACCACAGCACGGACGTGCGCTACGACCTCACCGTCCAAGGGCAGTTGGTGCCGCGCTGGAAGGACGATCTGGCGCTCACGCCCACGACGCCCGAGGCGGGTGCCGATGTGGTGGTGAAGGTCCGCGACCGTTCGGCGGCCCAGCGCTGGACGGTCGAACCGGGGTCGGCCGAAGTCCGGATCTCGGCGGCCCTGGGAGTCGCTCCGGATTGACCCGACCGGGGGAACGGACGGGATCGTGGGGATGATCCGGTGGACGGACGATGTTGAGGGGGCGGGGGAACCGACCGCAGTCGACCGACAGGACACGGCATGCCGCTGACAGGTGAGTACCAGCCCACTCCGACCGCATGGGTGCGCGACCAGGTGGAGTTGTACGAGAGCTCGGGCGGGACCGAGGGCACGACGATCCAGGGCATGCCCGTGGTCGTGCTCACCACCGTGGGGGCGAAGAGCGGCAAGCTCCGCAAGTCGCCCGTGATGCGGGTGGAGCACGAGGGGCGGTACGCGGCGGTCGGGTCCTACGGCGGCTCCCCCAAGCATCCCGTCTGGTACCACAACCTCCTCGCCGACCCGCGGCTGGAGCTCCAGGACGGGCCCGTGCGCCAGGACATGACCGCCCGGGAGGTCACCGGCGAGGAGAAGGCCCTGTGGTGGGAGCGGGCCGTGGCCGTGTTCCCGCACTACGCCGTCTACCAGGAGCAGACGGAGCGGGACATCCCGGTGTTCGTCATCGAACCCGCCCCGCAGCCCCACTGAGCCCGACCGCCGCGGCCCGCCCGACGGGGGTTGCGCAGGGGACTCGGAGGGAGCCGGGACGGGTCAACTAATCGGATGCCCGTCCCGGCGGGCACTGCCTAGGCTCGACGCATGCACGATCTACCTGCCGATGTGAAGGAAGCCGAACTGCGGGAAGCACTGCTGAGGTGGGGGGTGCGGTCCGTCTCGTTGACGTATGCGCCGGTCGGCTTCGGCGACTACCACTGGAGTGCGCTGGACGACGGGGGACGACGCTGGTTCCTGACCGTGGCGGACCTGACGAACAAGCCGTACTGCGGGGAGGGAACCACCGCCGCCCACGAGGGGTTGCTCGCGGCGATGGACACGGCGGGCGCACTGAGCGCCGCGGGACTCGACCCGGTCCTCGCGCCGCTGCCGACCCTGGACGGTGCCCGCCTGCACCGGCTGGGGGAACGGTACGCCCTGAGCGTGCAGCCCTGGGTGGACGCGCCGTCGGGCGAGTTCGGTCAGCGGCTGACGGCGCAGGAACGGGTCGACGTCATACGGGTGTTGGCGTCCCTGCACCGGTCCGCCCCGCCCGCCCCGGCACCCGTCCTGCCCCCGGGGCTACCGGGGCGCCACCGTCTGGAGGCCGTGCTGCGCGGTGCGGACGACGACTGGGCGGACGGCCCGTTCGCGGACCCCGCCCGGGAGCTGCTTCGGGAGCGGGCGGCGGGACTGCGCGGCCGGTTGGAGGAGTTCGACCGCCGGGTGGCGACCCTTCCCACCGGTGCCGGCGCACTGGTCGTGACCCATGGCGAACCCCATCCGGGGAACCTCCTGTGGGGCCCGGACGGCGGCCTCCGCCTCGTCGACTGGGACACCTGCGGCCTCGCGGTCCCGGAACGCGACCTGTGGCACGTGGCCGTCCGGGAGGACGGCGACTTCGACGCCGCAGCGCTGTCCGTATGGACCGAGGAGAGCGGACGGACCCCCGTCCCGTCCGCCTTGGAGTTGTACCGGCTGCGCTGGGACCTGGACGACCTGTGCGCCTTCCTGGACCTGTTCCGTGCGCCGCACGGCCGTTCGGCCGACACCGAAGCCTCGTGGGGCTGGTTGCGCGACACCGTCGCCCGACTGGTGGACGGCGGGCGCTGATCGGGAGTCGGTGGACGGCGGGCGCTGACCGGGCTGCGCCTCAGGCCGCCAGCGGGCTTCGGGCGGGTTCCACGGCGGTCGCGCGGAGCTCCGGGGTCGTCGGCAGGAGGCGTCCGGGGCGGCGTCGGTTCGCTCCCAGGGCGGGCGTCGGCCCCGGTCGGACGAGCGGGAGGCCTTCCGCCGATTCCACCCTGCGCGAGAACCACACCACCTTGCCGCCGCCGGGGGTCCGCCAGCTGCCCCACCCGTCGCTCAGCGCGGCCACCTTCGCGAGGCCGCCGCGCCGCGCACCGAGCAGGCGTGGCCGGCGGTGGTCCCGGTCGGCCACCGAGGCGATCAGGTGCCGTCCGGTCCAGCAGAGTTCCACCATGGCGGTGGTGTCGTCGGTGTGCTCGACGACATTGGCGAACAGTTCACCGACGCCCCCGCACACCGGCTCCACCTGGTGGTCGAGCGCCCAGTGCGCGAGGTGGGCCGCGAGGATGCGCCGCACATGGGCGCCGCGCTCCGGGCTAGCTTCCACTTCCACGCAGTAGTAGCAGGGTCGGGGGACGGTCATGGTGTCGACTCCTCTACCCGCACCGCTCCCCCACCGTGCCCGTCGCCCGTTCGGCCGAGCACCGGACACGAAGCGTGAGCGGTGGTGTCTGCTGGGTTGCCTCCAGCCTGCGGGCGTTGCTCCACTCGTGCAACACGAGCACGTTCTCGCAGTTCGGAACGGGTGTCGGCGGCGGCGTCCGGGTGACGGCGAAGTCCTCGACGCGCAGGCGCCGGTGAGCTGGAGGAGCGAATCCTCCCCCCGCCCGACAGGAGGACCGCGCCGCCCCGGGTGAGGATGGGGCCACCGCACGACCGCGAGCGGCACGGGCCCAGTCTGGAGGTGGGAGACACGATGCTGCTGCCGGACAAGCCGCAGGTCGACACCCTGCTCAAGCGATACCGGGCGTGGGAACGCCTGATGCTCGCCAATCCGTCCAACGGAACCGTCCGAGGACGGTTCGAGGACACCGCGTACACCTTGTGCGTGTTGATGGGGCGGCGCAGCGCGCGTGAGGCGGCGCTCGCCGCCGAGCACTATCTACGACCGCGCGGAACTCGGTGTACCGCCTCGGAGCCGCTCGGGTAAAGTGCGCGTGTCCGCGTTGGCGCCCACCGGGGAGGTGAGACCCATTTCTGTCCGCTCAGGCAGGGTGCTCTCATCTGTCGGCCGCCCGGTACACCACCTCTAGCCCAGCGCCGGGTTCCGCACGAGCACCCTTTCGACGCCCGAAAGGTTCCTGTGCTCATGCCCGTTCCCCCTGTGTCCTCCGTTCCCTCCGCCACCGGCATCGACTCCGCGTCCGCCGAGGACCCCGCGTCGCCCGATGCACCGGTCCCCCCGCAGCTGGCGGTGCTCGCGGCCCGACTGCGCGCCGCGGGTTGTGTGTTCGCCGAGGACGAGGCGCGCCTCATCCTGGCCACCGCCCGTACGCCGGACGAGGCCACGGCGATGGCTGTCCGACGGGCGTCCGGCCCGCCCCTCGAACACGTCCTCGGTTGGGCCGGGTTCCTCGGTCTGCGGATCGCGGTGGGGCCCGGAGTGTTCGTACCGCGGCGCCGTACGGAGTTCCTGGCGTCCTCCGCGGTCGCCCTCGCCTCCCGACGTCTCCCCGCACCTCCCGTGGTGGTCGACCTGTGCTGCGGGTCGGGCGCGGTGGGGGCGGCGGTGCTCACCGCCGTGCCGGGAGCGGCACTCGTCGTGTCGGACATCGATCCGACGGCGGTGCGGTGCGCCCGGCGCAATGTGGAACCCCTCGGCGGGCGCGTCCTGACGGGCGACCTGTTCGACGCCCTGCCCACGGCACTGCGCGGCCGGGTCGACGTGCTGATCGCCAACGTCCCCTATGTGCCGAGCAACGAGGTGGCGTTGCTCCCGGGCGAGGCGCGCGACCACGAACCACTGGTCGCGCTGGACGGCGGCGCGGACGGACTCGACGTGCTGCGACGGGTGGCCGTCGGGGCACCGCACTGGTTGGGTCCGGGCGGGGTGCTGCTCGTGGAGACGAGCGAGACGCAGGCGCCGCATGCCGTGGCGGCGTTCCGGCAGGCGGGCCTCGGGGCGCAGGTGCGCGTGTGCGACGAGACGCAGGCGACGGTCGTCCTCGGCACCCGTTCGGCCGGGGCCGGGCGTCCGATCGGGTGACACACGACCGGCCGGACGGAGGTGGCTCCTCCATCCGGCCGGTCCCCCACTGGGACCCCCCACACGGGCGGTCGGACCCGCCCCCCACAGGCAGGTGTCGACCGCGCCAGGTCCCGGTCTAGTGGGTGAGGTCGCGCACCCCTCGGGCGCTCCTCACCCGGTCGTCGCCGAACGTGCGTTCCGCCGCGGCCGGTCCGACCCGTACGACCCTCGGAGCTCGCGCTCCGACGGCTCCGGGCCGCCTGACCCGCCCGCGGTTCGGTGCCGCCGCACCGCTCCGCGGGCGGACGCGCCCGGCACCGCCCGTGCCGGTCGCGCCTCGGGAACCGACGGGGTGGTCCGTTCCCGGGATGACCGCCTCGCACGTCCCGAGGGTGGTGTTGCGCGCACTGTCCACCATTGCGTGCATCCTTCCGCTCGGAGAGGCATGACCCGTGGATCGGCGGGGCATCCGTTCGGCGTCGGTGAGTCTGCCGAGTCCTGCGCCGAAGTTCACGTCGACCCCCTGCATTTCGGTAACCTTGCGTATTGAAACAGTGGCGAGAAGTAACGGACCTGCGCGGCTCACCCACCCGCACGACCCGGGAATCAGGCGGAATCCCCCTCCTTTTCCAGGCCCATTGGCCGAATAGGAGTGCCCGCGCAATCGGCCGGATTCCTTCCGCCCGGGGAAGCCCCACATCAGACCGGCAATGCCTTTCCCCGCGAGGTGCGAGCGATATCGCCCGCCGAGAATCCCAGCAACACGCGACGAACGGGGAGGAACATCCGTCCGCGAGAGGTACGGAGGAATTCCCCCACTTATGCCGCAAGCGATCCCCTCGACGGGCACGCCCCACCCGGATCCACACCCCGGACACCGGTCACGAAGAGCCATGAGGACGTCCTACGCCCACGGCCACCGCACCCTCCGCAGAGATCGGGGCGCACCCCGACCGCACCCGAACCGGTCTCGCACATCCGCGTGTCCGTGGACGACTTCCTCGGCGCGCCCGGTGGCCCTTCCCACCAGTTTCAGCTAGGTTAGGCAAGGCTTACCTAACACTGGAGGTACGAAATGGGTGTCCGCCCGGCTCGCACGACCGCACCCACCGCGGCGGAACGTGCCCGTTCGGTCCTGGCCGCCGCGTGGTCCTGCGCGGTGACGACGGACCACTGCCACGAGGAGCTGGTGGGCGCGCACTCCGTAGCCGCCGACGGTACCGTCCGACTCTGCGTGCCGGCGGACAGCGCCCTCACTGCGGCCGCGGTCTGCGCTCCACGGGGCGAGCCGACGGCCCTGCTGGAGTTCTCCGACCCGGCACCGGTGCCCGTCCGTGAGCGTATCCGCTCACGGCTGTGGATGTCCGGACGGTTCGTCCAGGACGGTGACCACCTCGTGTTCCAGCCCGCCTGCGCGGTGCTGCACGTCCCGTCCGGTCACATCGGCATCGACATCGCCGACTTCGCCCGGGCCGAGCCCGACCCGCTCGCCACCGCCGAGTCCCGGCTGTTGACCCATCTCGCGGACGCGCACGCGGACGCGGTGGAGTGGCTGACCCGTCTCCTCGACCCGGAGAGTCTGGCCGAGGTCGTTCGGGTGCAACCGCTCGCCCTGGACCGGCACGGTCTGACCCTGCGCCTCGAACGGCTGGGCAGCCAGGAGGACGTACGGCTGCCGTTCCACCGGCCGGCCGACGACCTCGCCCAGGTCACCGAGCGCATGCACGTCCTGCTGTCGTCCGCGCGGGCCACCCGGCGCCCCACCCTCAGGTCGGTGGCGCCGAAGGAGTAGAGCGCTCGTCCGGTGAAACCGCGGGCGGCGTACGGCAGTCTTACCGACCATGTCTGCACTGCCCATCCACACTCCCCCCACCGCGGCCGAGCACATGGTCGTTTGCGGGGACGACGCCCTGGCCCGACGGCTCGCCGCCGAACTGCGGGGCGTGTACGGCGAACAGGTCACGCTCGTGGTCCCGCCCGCCGGACAGGCCCCCGGCCCGCCGGTCGTGGGCCGGGCCCGGGCGTCCGCGCTGTTCGGGCGGGTGTCCGCCGCGGTGCAACGCGCCACCGGGAGCAACGGGAACAACAACGGGAGCAACAACGGGGACGGTGAACCCGCTTCCCCCGCACCCCAGTTGGAAGCAGCCGAACTCACGGACGAGGTGCTCGCGGAAGCCGGCGTCGAACGCGCCGCCGCACTCGCCCTGGTTCACGACGACGACGAGACCAACATCCGCGCCGCCCTCGCCGCCCGGCGCCTCAACCCACGGCTGCGGCTGGTGATCCGGCTGTACAACCGCCGGCTGGGCCAGTACCTGGAGGACGTGCTCGACCAGGCCGCCGCCCTCGCCTCCCCGGGCGTCGACCCGCATGCGTTCGACGCGTCGACCACGATCCTGTCCGACGCCGACACGGCCGCGCCCGCGCTCACGGCGGCGGCCGTCGCGGGAAGCAGCAAGGTCGTCCAGGCGCACGGGGTGTTGTTGCGGGCCGCGGAACGTTCGGCGGCCGATCCCGGCGACTCCGCACTGTGCACCCTGGCCCTGCTCAGCGACGCCGCGACCGACACCCAGGGGCCCGGCACCGCACTGCCCCAACTGCTGCCGGACGAAGCGAGCGCCACGGCGGCGGACGGGCGCGGCAGGATCGTGCTGGAGACCGTGTCGTACTCCGGCCCCGCCCAGCCCGTCAGCCGGAGCCGACCGCTCGGCTCGCTGCTCTCTCCGCGACTGCGCTGGTCGTTCGTCGGGATCGTCCTCGCAGTGGTCGCCCTCGCGGTCACCGCCATGTTCACCACCGGGGAACACCCCTTGCGCGCGGTGTACTTGACCCTGCTGGACCTGTTCTCCATCAACGAGCCCGCGATAGGGGAGTCGACGTTCCGTCAGGTCCTCCAACTACTGTCCGGGTTCGTCGGGTTGCTCCTGCTGCCGGTGCTGCTCGCCGCGGTCCTCGAAGCCCTCGGAACCTTCCGCAGCGGGGTGGTGACCCGTCGTCCGCCGCGTGGCCTTTCGGGACACGTCGTCCTGCTGGGTCTCGGCAAGATCGGCACCCGGGTCCTGGCCCGGCTGCGGGAACTCGACATCCCCGTGGTCTGCGTCGAGTCCGACCCGGAGGCGCGCGGGATGGCGCTGGCCCGACGGCTGCGGGTGCCCGTGGTCCTCGGTGACGTGACCGAGGAGGGCGTTCTGGAGGCCGCGAAGATCCACCGGGCCCATTCGCTCCTCGCGCTCACCAGCGGGGACACCACGAACTTGGAAGCGGCCCTGTACGCCCGCTCGGTCCACCCGGAACTGCGGGTCGTGATGCGCCTGTACGACGACGACTTCGCGACCGCCGTGTACCGCACCCTGCGGGCCGCCCATCCGCGCGCCCTCACCCGCAGCCGCAGCGTGTCCTACCTCGCCGCGCCCGCGTTCGCCGGGGCGATGATGGGCCGACAGATCCTCGGGGCGGTGCCGGTGGAGCGCAAGGTGCTGTTGATCGCCGCCGTGACCGTCGCGGGTCTCGCCCCACTGGAGGGTCGCACCGTCACCGAAACGTTTCGCCCGGGCGCCTGGCGGGTGCTCGCCCTGGACACCTCGGCGGGAGGCCCGGAGCAGCGTCCGGACGGACGGGAACGGTCGGAGGGCATCGCTCCCCACCGTTGGGGCGACCCCTCCCCCGGACTCGTATGGGACCTGCATCCCGGATACGTGCTCCGCCCCGAGGACCGGGTGGTGCTCGCGGCCACCGGGCTCGGCCTCGCGGAGCTGCTGGGCCGTGGCCCGCGAACGGGCGCCCCGGTGCCCGACGGCGGGGGCTGAGCGGAGCCGCGCCCGACTCCCGGGCGACGAGCCGTCAGATCAGGCATCAAGGATGCATAAAGATTGCCGTAATCCGGAAATGAACGAAGGCGCACACTCGTGCGAACATGGTGCAGGCCACAGCGCGTCGCACAAGGGGGAGGCCAAGGCATGCAGTGGTTCCTCGGTCTGGGTATCGCCGGTCTCGTCCTGCTGGCGTTCGCGCTGGTCTTCGACGGGTTCCTGGAAGGGCTCTTCGACTCGTTCAGCGCGCTGGACGGGGTCTTCGACGGTCTGCTGTCCCTACCGGTGATCGCCGGATTCGTGTCGATGCTCGGCTTCAGCGGGGCGATCGTCCTCGGCACCACCGGTCTGGGGGTCGTACCCGCCACCGTCGTGGGCGCGGCGGCCGGAGCCGGAGCTGGGTGGCTGACCGCCCGGTTCAGTCGGGCCCTGATGCGGGAGCACACCCCGCCCGCGCCCCGCGCCGAGGACCTGCTCGGCAGCACGGGCCAGGTGGTCACGGCGATCCCCGTCGGCGGCTACGGCGAGGTCCTGGTCCGGCTGGCCGGCCAGCCCACGAAGTACGCGGCCCGCAGCGCGGTCGCCGTCGAGCGGGGCGCCGAGGTCTGGGTCGAGGCAGCGCCCACCGCCACCTCCGTGGTGGTCCGTCCGGTCCGCGAGGGCGAGGACTGAGCCGCTGCGCGGCCCCCGCTCGGACTCCTTCCGTCACCACCTGCACCACCCTCGTCCCCTTCACCGTTCTTCATCTGAGCCATCCGAGTTATCCGAGTCAACTGCTTCACCTACTCCATCTGCTTCACCGCCTTCACCGGCGTCCCATTCGCGCGAACTGCCGTCCCCGGAGGGCAGGGGGGATCTTCCATGAGCCCAGTAGTCATCGCCGTCATCGGAGTCGTCGTACTCCTCGTTCTGCTCGGCCTGGTGGTCATCACCCGGTACAAGGTCGCCGGGCCCAGCGAGGCGTTCATCGTCACCGGGCGGCGCGGCAAGCAGTCCACCGACCCGAGCACCGGTCAGGTCTTCACCGACAACAGCGGCCAGAAGGTCGTGGTCGGCGGCGGCGTGTTCGTGGTGCCGTTCGTCCAGCAGAAGTTCACCCTCGACCTGTCCAGCAGGCACATCCCGATCTCGGTGCGCGGCGCGGTGACGCTGCGCGGGGTGAAGGCCAATCTGGAAGGGGTCGCGATCGTCAAGGTCGGCGGCACCGAGGACTCGATCCGCGCCGCAGCCCAGCGGTTCCTCGCCCAGCAGGACGGCATCGTCGGCTTCACCCAGGAGGTGTTGTCGGGCGCGCTGCGCTCCATCGTGGGCCGGATGTCGGTGGAGGACATCATCCGGGACCGGGCCGCGTTCGCCGGGCAGGTCGCCGAGGAGGCCGAGGCGAGCCTGTCCGGACAGGGCCTGGTGCTGGACGCGTTCCAGATCCAGGACATCACCACCGAGGGCTCCTACCTGGAGGACCTGGGTCGCCCCGAGGCCGCCCGCGCCAAGCAGGAGGCCGACATCGCCGAGGCCGTCGCCCGACGGGCCGCCGAACAGGCGCGGCTCAAGGCGGAGGAGGAGATCGCGGTGGCCCAGCGGACCCTGTACCTGAAGCAGGCCGAGATCAAGGCGCAGACGGACGAGGCCTCCGCGCAGGCCAATGCGGCCGGTCCGCTCGCCGAGGCGGCACGCCGTCAGGAAGTCCTCGCGGAGCAGGAGAAGGTCGCCGCTCGACAGGCCGCGCTCACCGACCGTGAACTCGACACCCAGATCCGCAAGCCCGCCGACGCCGCCCGGTACCAGGCGGAGCAGGAGGCGGAAGCCCGACGGATCGGCCTCGTCAAGGAGGCGGAGGCCGCGGCCGACCGGGCGCGGCTGACCGGTGAGGGCGAGAAGGCGCAGCGTGCGGCGCTGGCCGAGGCGGTGCGGATCGAGGGGCAGGCGGAGGCCGACGCGATCACCGCCAGGGGGACCGCCGAGGCCGACGCCATGCGCAAGAAGGCGGATGCGTTCGCCCAGTACGGTGAGGCGGCCGTCCTCCAGATGCTGGTCCAGGTGCTGCCGGAGGTCGTCGGCAAGGCGTCCGAGCCGCTGAGCGCGGTGGAGAAGATGACCGTCATCTCCACGGACGGCGCCGGGCAGCTGTCGCGGACCGTGGCCGACAACGTCGCCCAGGGCGTGGAACTGCTCAGCGCCACGACCGGCGTCGACCTCGGGGCGCTGCTGAAGAACGCTGCGCGGAACGCCTCGCAGAACACCGGGGGCGGCAACGCCTCGGACGGCAACGGGAAGATCCCGGTCACCGACTGACCGGTGGACAAGGACCGTCCGGGCCGACACGGGGGTGGGCCCGGACCCCTGCGGCGCCCTTCGCGGCGCCGAACAGGGTACGGGGGCGGTCACCGCAGGGTGCGGTGACCGCCCCCGTACGCGTGTCCGGGTGGGCTACAGACGCCAACCGCGGTGGGTGTTGACCGTCTTGGTGTTGTCCCAGCGGAAGCGGAGCTGTTCGGCCGAGGCGCCGTCCGGGAGGGCGAACACCGCCCATGCGGTGACCTGTTCGCCGAGGAGCAGTTCTCCGTCGGCGTCCAGGGCCTCCCCCACGGTCAGTTTCTTGACGTCGGTCAGGGCCTTGTGCGCGCGGCCCGCGGAGTCCAGCACCGACAGGGACCTGGCCAGGATGCCGTCGTAGGTGTCCCAGCCGGTGTTGGCGATGGACACCTTCACGGCCTCCCAGTGTTGTCCGGCGGCGGGGGCCGTACCGCCGCCCTTGGCGGGCAGGGCCCCGACGACCACGGACTTGGGGGTGACGGTGAGTTGGTACTGCGGCTCGTCGCCGTCGCCCTCGTCCGACCCGGGGGCGCTGAACCGGCGTCCGTCGCCCAGGTAGGCGGCACCGTACGCACCCGCCTGTTCCCGGACGCCCGCCGACACCGCGGCGTCGGCGCCCGAGAGGGGGCCCGCAGCCGGGGCGGCGGCGCTGCGGGAGCCGGGGCCCCCCTCTCGGGCGGGTGCGGCGGTGTCCGTGCCGCCCTTCCCGCACCCCGTGCAGGCGAGAGCGATCAGGACGGCGGAGGCGCCCAATGCGCTGAGTGATCGATACACCACCGCATCATGACCCACGCCCCTGGTGTGACGGCCTAGGCACGGCTCGCCCGTTCGAGTGACTTTTCTGATGGAATCACCTGAGGTTCACTCTTTCCAGGTACCCCGTGCAGCGGCGTCCCGTGCGTAAGCGGAGAAATCGCGTGCCGGGCGGCCGAGCGCCTCCTCGACCCCGTGCACCACATGGGCGTTGCGCCCGCCGGTCATCAGGTCGATCAGTTCCAGGAAGTCCAGGGGCATCCCGGCGCCCTCCAGTACGGCGCGGAAGTCGTCCCGGGTCACGGGGATGTACCGGACCTCGCGGCCGACGGCCCGGGTGAGTTCCGCCGCGACCTCGGTGAGGCTCAGCAGCCGGGGTCCGGACAGCTCGTAGGTGCGCCCGATGTGCCGGTCGTCGGTCAGGGCCGCCACGGCCACGTCGGCGATGTCTTCGACGTCCACGAACGGCTCCACCGAGTCCCCGACGGGGAGGGCGATCTCACCGGCGCGCACCGAGTCGACGAACATGCCCTCGTCGAAGTTCTGGGCGAACCAGCTGGACCGGACCACCGTCAGGTCGGCGCCGGAAGCGCGCACCGCGTCCTCGCTGCGGCGCGCCCCTTCCTCCCCGCGGCCCGACAGCAGCACCAGGCGTCGCACGCCCCGCTCGACGGCCGTCCGGGCGAAGGCTCCGACCGTTTCGGCGGCCCCGGGGAAGCCGAGGTCCGGGTAGTAGGTGAGGTACACCGCGCCCACCCCGTCCAGGGCGGCGTCCCAGGTGGCCGGCGACTCCCACTGGAAGGCCGGCTGGGCGGACCGCGACCCGATCCGTACCGGCAGCCCTCGTGCGGTGAGTCGCTCGGCGACCCGGCGTCCGGTCTTGCCCGTCCCGCCGATGACCAGGGTGGTCCGGGCGTCCGGGGTGGTGGGGGCGCCGTGCGTCCGTTGCTCGCTGCTCATGTTCGTCGTCCTGTCTCCGTAGGGGTTTCCCCGGCGGACCGTCCACCGGGGTGGTCCCGGGAGGGGGCTCCTCGGGCCTGTGTCCAGCCAACCCCGCCGGCCCCGGGCGGACCATGGCCGGGGAACTCACGCCCATGCGCGAGCGTCCAGCCCCGGCACTTCCCCCACCGTCGTGGGGCCGGCGTCACCGGTTCGGCCCACCCCCTCCTCCGCTGCGCCCCGTCCCGGCGGGGGCGTACGCCTATCCGGATCAAGCCGATCTGCGCGGCGCCCGGTCCCTTCCTACGGTGACTGAATGGTCATCAGATGTATCTCGCGCGCGGCCCTGGCCCGTTCCGTGGCACTCGCGCTCGGTGCCGCGCTGTTGTTGCCGGGGCCCGTGGCGGCGGCCAGGTCCCGGGAACCCGAGCCGCCGAAACCACGGCCGATGCCCGGGCGGACCCTGCTGGAACGTCCGGGCACCCAGGCCAACCCGGGCGGGCCGGGCACCCCCGCCCCACCGGCCGGGCTGTCCGCGCTCTCGTGGCTCGTCGCGGACGCCCGTACCGGTGAGGTCCTCGCGGCCCGGGACGCGCACCGGAAGCTGCCGCCCGCCTCGACCCTCAAGGCCCTCTTCGCCGTGACGGTGCTGCCGCACGTCAAGGGCGGCTCCGCGCACACGGTCACGGACGCGGAACTCGCCGACATCGGCTCGGGCAGCTCGCTGGTGGGGGTGGAGGCGGGGTACCGGTACCGGGTCGAGGACCTGTGGCGGGGGGTGTTCCTGAGCTCCGGCAACGACGCCGTACGGGTGCTCTCGTCGCTGAACGGGGGCGTCGACGAGACGGTGCGCCAGATGCAGGCCAAGGCCCGTGACCTGGGCGCGATGGACACCCGGGTCGTCTCCCCTGACGGGTACGACGCCGAGGGGCAGGTGTCCTCCGCGTACGACCTCGCCGTCATCGGGCGGGAAGGACTCACCGACCCCGACTTCATCCGGTACGCCTCCACCAAGCTCGCGGACTTCCCCGGTGGCCGGGTCACCTTCCCCATCCAGAACACCAACCGCCTGCTCACCGGCGAGGACGGGGTCTTGGCGTACCGAGGACTGATCGGGGTGAAGAACGGCTACACCACCCATGCGGGCTACACGCTCATCGCGGCGGCCGAGCGCGACGGACGGACCGTCATCACCACGGTGATGAACCCCCAGGACGGCGGCCACGCCGTGTACGAGGAGGCGCGGCAACTGCTCGACTGGGGGTTCGCGGCGATCGGCCGGGTGCGTCCGGTCGGTTCGCTGCTGCCCCCGCCGCCGCGGCCCGCGCCGGCTGCGGCCACCCAACCCGCGGCGGCCACGCCCCGGCCGCTGGCGGTGCCGGTGGCCGGCGAGGAGGCCGCCGACCCCAAGTGGTCGACGGCGTCGTGGCTCGGCGGCAGCGCCCTGGTGCTGCTGACCGGTCTGACCGTCGTACGGGCCCGCCGACGCGGCCGGGCCGAGCAGGAGTTCTGAGCCGGCAGGGCTCGGGAGCGGAGAGGAACGCGTCTGCAACCGTCCCGGGACGCCGCTCGTCTCAGGAGCACACAGGGGGGACCGTCCTGGCGCAGTGCGCCGGGCGCACGGGGCACCGCAGCACGGGCGCGTCCGCACCCCCACCGGGCACCGCACGACGAACAGGGGAACCAGCAATGCGCGTTCGTTCCGTACTCGCGGCCTCGGCCGTCGCCACCTCCTTCGCCCTCCTCCTGCCCGCGACGCTCGCCGTCGCGGCACCGCAGGACGCCCGGGCGACCCCCACCTGCCGCGAGGCCGGGGTGAAGGTGAAGGCGACCAAGACCGACCAGCGCACCATCGTCCGGATCACCGTCGAGAACACCACCCGCCGCAGCTGTGTGGTCGACCACGTCCCGACGGTGACCTTCGGCAACCTGGACGGGGCCGCCCAACCGGTCCCGGCCACCACCAGCAGGCCGTACACGCTCCGCGGCGGGGCGAAGGCGCACGCCAAGATCCGCACCGTCAAGCGGCTGAGCGATCCGTCCGCCCGCACCGTGCAGACGGTGCACGTCGCCGCCGACCCGAGCCACCGGGGTGCGTCCTTCGGCGCCAGGGCCCTCGGCTCGCCGAACGGCGTCAAGGTCTACGAGCCGGTGACGACCTGGTGGCACGCGACGCAGGCCCTGGCCGACCGCGCGCTCCGTCGGGCCGGCTGACCCGGGTCGGGACGCCGCACCCGTCCGGGCACCCCGCTAGCGCCCGGCGCCCGGACGGGTCACCCTGGTCGCAGCCGCCCGCCGAGGACGGCTGCGTACCGGGCGACCACCAGGAAGGGCCACACCACATGAGCCAGCCGCGCGAGACCGTCACCGTCACCGACGTACCGGGTGAGCAGCGCTACGAGGCCCGCCTCGGTGACACCCTCGCGGGTTTCGCGCAGTACATCCGCACCTCCGAACTGATCGCCTTCGTCCACACGGAGGTGGACCCCGCGTTCGAGGGCCGCGGCGTCGGCGGGGCGTTGGTGCGGGAATCGTTGGACGCGGCGCGGGCGGCCGGCACCTCGGTACTCGCGGTGTGTCCGTTCTACTCGGGTTGGATCGCCCGGCACCCCGAGTACCGGGACCTGCTCTACACCCAGCAGAGCAAGGTCAGCGACTGACGGCCCGGCGGGAGCGGAGCGAACGCCGTGAGCGGGGATGCGAAGGACGGCCGGGAGCGGGACGACGGCCCCGGGGTGCGGCTGTCGTCGGCCCGCGGGCGTTGGGTGCTCGCCTGCGTGGTGCTCGCCTCCGGGATGGCGATGCTGGACGGCACGGTCGTCACGGTGGCGCTGCCGCGGATGGGACGCGACCTGAACGCTTCGCTGTCGGGTCTGCAATGGGTGGTCAACGCCTACATGCTGACGCTGTCGGCCCTGCTCCTGCTGGGCGGCGCCCTCGGTGACCGGATCGGCCGCAAGCGGACCCTGGTCATCGGCGTGGTGTGGTTCGCGGTGGCGTCCGCGCTGTGCGGAATCGCCCCCGACGACGCCACCCTCATCGTCGCCCGCGCCCTCCAGGGAGTGGGCGGCGCGCTGCTGACCCCCGGGTCACTGGCCCTGGTCCGTTCGACGTTCCACCCGGACGACCAGTCGCGTGCCGTCGGTGCGTGGTCGGGGCTGACCGGGGTCGCGGGCGCGCTCGGTCCGTTCCTCGGGGGGTGGTTGATCGACGGGCCCGGCTGGCGCTGGATCTTCCTGATCAACGTGCCGCTGGCCGCCGTGGTCGTCGCGGTCGCCGTGTGGCACGTCCCGGAGAGTCGTGACCCCGAGGCCGCCGGGCAGCGCTTCGACCTGCTGGGCGCCTGTCTGGGCGCCCTCTGCCTCGCCGGCGTCAGCTACGCCCTCATCGGTGCGTCCGGGGGCCTGTCCGCGGCGGCGGTCACCCTGTCCGCCGCGGGGGGCGTGCTGGCCGGGATCGTGTTCCTCGTGGTGGAGCGGCGCACGGCGGCGCCCATGCTGCCCCTGTCGATCTTCCGGTCCCGGCTGTTCTCGGCCACCAATGCGATGACCCTGTGCCTGTACGCGGCGATCGGCGGCATCCTGTTCCTGCTGCCCGTGCAGTTGCAGACGGCGCTGGGCTGGAACGCGTTGGAAGCGGGAACGGCGACCCTGCCGATCACCGTGCTGATGCTGTTGTTGTCGGCGCGTGCCGGTGAGTTGACCCGACGGGTGGGGCCGACGCTGCCCCTGGTCACGGGCCCGCTGGTCGCCGCGATCGGGGTGCTGCTGATGGTGCGGGTGCGCCCCGGGTCGTCGTACGTGGCGGACGTGCTGCCCGCTGTGGTGGTGCTCGGCGTGGGCATGAGCCTGTTCGTCGCACCGCTGACGGCGACCGTGCTGGCGTCCGTGGACGCGACGCGCGCGGGGCTCGCGAGCGGGGTCAACAACACCGCTGCGCGGATCGCGCAGTTCCTCGTGGTCGCCGCGCTGCCGCTCGCGGTGGGACTCTCCGGGGACGCCTACACCTCGGCGAACGCCGTGAACACGTCGTTCCACCGGGCGGTGTTCGGCTGTGCGGGGCTCTTCTCCCTGGGGTCGCTCACCGCCGCGCTCCTGATCCGGCCGGTGTCACCCCGGCTCCAGGACGCCCCCGCGCCGCTGTGCCGGTCGAACATGGCGGCGAACTGCCCGCCGTTGGAGCCGGGCCCGCGCGCTCCGCAGCCGCAACGACGGGCGCCGGACCCGGAACCCTGACCCCGGAAGGCCACCCCGGAAGGCCCCGGAAGATCCGGGCCCGGTCCGGCGCCCGGCCCGGGCCAGGGACGAACGAACAGGCCACGGGCCCCACCGCTCGGGAAGGAGCGGTGGGGCCCGTGGCCGGCGGGGAGCGGATCAAGGAGGGGGGATCCGCCCATCACCCGTCAGGGGGGTGACTCAGTCACCGCGCTTGCGGGAGGCCCGGAAGCGGCGGCGCAGGAGCGCGCCTCCGAGCAGGGCGAGCCCGGCGGGCGCCACCAGGGCCAACGGGTCGTCGGCCCCGGTCTGTGCGAGCGTCGCCGGACCCTCGGGGGCCTCGGTGCGCTCCTCCTCTACCCGTTCCTGCTCCGGTACCACGGTCGCCGGAGGCTTGACCTCCTGCTCCGGGGCGTGCTTCACCGGCTCCTTGACGGGCGGCTTCTCGGGCTTCGGCGCGACCGGGGGCTCCGGACGCACGGGAGGCTCCGGCGGCTTGGGCCCGGACACGTTCTCGGAGTGGTTGCCGAAGACCGGGTTCCCGACGCCCACGACGTTCACCGAGTTGCCGCTGACGTTGACGGGGAGGTCGATCGGCAACTGGACGCCGTTGCCGGAGATCACCCCCGGTGAGCCCACTGCGGCGCCCTCGGCCGTCGACCCACCGCCGTTCGAGGTACCGGACCCGACCTGTCCGCCGGGCGCCGCCGGGTCTCCGTACCCCCCAGGTGCCGCCTCACTTCCTCCCCGGTTGGCGCACGTGTTGCCCGCCGCCGGGTTGAGGAGACCGACCACGTTCACCGTGTTCCCGCACGCATTGACGGGGACGTGTACCGGCAGCTGGATCGTGTTCCCGGACACCGCACCGGGGGAGCCGACCGCCGCGCCGTCAGCCGCCGCGTCCGCGAACGCCGGTGCCGCACCGACGACGGCGCCTGAGGCGACGGCCGCGGCGATCAAGCCATTCCGGGCAACCCGCTTCATAGGTTCCCTGCCTTCCAGATCGTCTGCGGGCACTCACCCGCACTGGAGGAAACGCGAGAGAACGGTCCGAGTTATGGCCAATCAGGCTTTCACCCCATTGGGCTATCAGACGGTCGAACTGACCCACGTCGCCCTCACGAGCGATCACCTGTGCGACGGCCGAACCTGCCCGTGAGGCGCGAAGTGCCGACGAACCGGTGGGTGCTCCCCCCGAAAAGGCGCTGCGGATCGGCCAGGCCGAACACCCGTCCCACGCCGTGGGACGGGTGCGGTACCTGCCTCAGCTCGGGTCGGCGCCGCCGTGCGCCGGGATCAGCCCACCGCCCCGCGGACGACGCGCGCCAACGCCATCGCCGCGTCCTCCTCGACGCCGGTGCGGAACTCCCGTTCGTAGCTCTCGTCACCCAGTGCCTCACGCGCCGCGCGTTCGCACTCCTCGCGGATCGGGCCCAGTTCCGGGGTGCCGCGCTGTGCATGGCCCACCCCCCGCCAGAACGCGAGCCCGGTGCCGGCGAGCCGGGCGGCAGAATCGTTCTCGCCCCCGGCCGCCAGCGCGGCGGCCAACAGATCGAGGCCGAGCGCGATGCCGAAGCTGTCACCGAGCCGGCGCTTGCCGTCGAGCATCGCCCGGGCGTGCTCCGCGGCCTCCCGGGGCCGGTCCTGGAACAGGGCGATCAACGACAGTTGGTAGTACGTGTAGTTGCGGGCCCAGTACTCGCCGCGCGCCACGCACCCCCGGCGCAGCCGCTCCGCCTCCTGCGCCGCACGGTCCAACTCCCCGCCACCGGTCAGGGCGAAGATCCGCACCAGGTGGCAGCGGAGCACCGACGCCGAGGCGAACGGACCGTCCGGCGCGGTGGCCAGGGCCCGGTCGGCGACCTCTTCCGCGGCCGTCGGACGGCCGGACAGCAGATGGGTGATGCCCAGGAGGTAGGCGGCCGAGCGGCGGCCCTCCAGGTCGTCGTCGCGATCGGCCTCCCGGGCGCACGACTCCCCCAGCATCCTCGCCTTGTCGTGCTCGCCCTGGAGCAACGCACAGCAGCCGAGTGCCCACTGGGCCCGGGTGCGCGTCGGACCGGGCACTGCGTACTGGGCGAGTGCGGACTCCAGGTAACCGCGGGCCTCGTGGAGATGGCCGCAGCAGGCCCAGAAGAAGCCGACCCGGGAGGCCATCTCGGTGGCGGCGTGCGGATCGTTGGCCAACAGGTGGTCGAGCGCCGCGCACACGTCCGGGTGCGCGGCGGCGAGCCTGCGGTACCAGCCCGCCTGGCCGGGGCCGAGCCACCCGTCGTCGGCCCGGCGGACCAGGTTCAGGAAGGCCCGGGCGTGCCGTCCCTCGGCGGCCTTCTCCTCGCCGAGTTCGGCCAACCACATCCGGCCGTACTCACGGACGGTGTCCAACATCCTGAAGCCGTTGCCCCGCCGGGACACCACCGACTTGGCGACCAGTCCCGCCAGCGCGGGCGCCACCGCGTCGGCGTCCAGCGGCCCACCCGCGCAGACGGCCCGGGCCGCGGACTCGTCGAAGGTGCCGCGCAGCACCGACAGCCGGGCCCACAACAGCCGTTCGAGCGGGGCGCACAGTTCGTGGCTCCAGCCGATGGCGGTGCGCAGGGACTGGTGCCGGGCGGGGCGCACCGGCTCCGCGGTGTCGAGGGCGGAGAGCGCGGTGCGCAGTTGTTCGGCGACCTCCTCGACGGTTCCGTTGCGCAGTTGGGCGCCGGCGAGTTCCAGGGCGAGCGGGATGCCGTCGAGCCGTCGGCAGATGGCCGCGACCGCCCTGGACGGTCCGGGTCCTTCGAGGCGGATGGTGGGGTTGGCGGCGCGCGCCCGGTCGACGAACAGGGTGAGCGCGTCGCCGTCCCGGGGCAGCGGGCCCACCTCGAAGCGCAGTTCCCCGGGGATGCCGACGGGTTGGCGGCTGGTCGCCAGGATGGTCACGTCCGGACAGGCCGTCAGTAGGTCGCCGACGAGGTCACGACAGGCGTCGACCAGGTGTTCGCAGGAATCCAGGACCAGCAGCATGCGTTTGTCGGCGAGCCATGCGCACAGGGCGTCGGCCGGCATCCGCGGGGTGTGGTCCGCGAGCCCGGAGGCGTCGGAGACCGTGGCCGCGAGCAGCCGTTCGTCCTGGAGCGGCGACAGGTCGGCCCAGGCGACCGCTTCGGGCGGACCGAGGATCCCGGTGGTGACGGCGTGCAGGGCGAGCCTGGACTTGCCGACACCTCCGGGACCGGTCAGCGTCACCATGCGGTGTCCCGCGAACGCATCGACCAGCCGGGCCAGCTCGGACTTGCGTCCGACGAAGCTCGTGGACTCATCAGGAGTGCTTCCCACCACGGGGAACAGTGTGGACCAGCTCACAGCGCTGTGCACCGTCCGTCGGGAAAAGCAGCCGGAAACGGTCACGGCGTGCCCAGAGTTGACCGATACCTGTTCTGGCCGGGTACGGGCTTGCCGATCGCCGTATGAGGGAAAGTGACCGGTTGCGGACGGACGGGATCTCCACGCCCGGTGCGGGGAGGGTGTCCGCCGTCCCACGGGCCACCGGTCATCCGGGCCAACCGGGCCCCTGCGAGAGGAGTGGTCAGCATGCACGTGCAGTGGCGCAGCAGCGGTCGTGCGACCCGTGCCGAATTCGTCCTGCCCAAGGGGCGGGCCTCCCCGAGACGCGCCCGGTGGTTCACCCGTGCGGTGCTCGCCCAGGGGCCGGACCGTACTCCGGGGCAGCTCCAGGACGCCCAGCTCGTCGTCTCGGAGCTCGTTGCCAACGCGACCAGGGGGGCCCGGCGCCCGTGCCGGCTGAGCCTGCACGTGAACGACCGCGAGCTCACCGTCCAGGTGCAGGACGACAGTCCGGGCCGGCCGGTGCTCCGCCCGCCGTCCGCGTCCGCCGAGTCCGGGCGGGGTCTCGCCCTGGTGCACGCGCTGTCCCGGCACCTGAGCGTGGCGGACGACCGGCGGGGCGGCAAGACGGTGCGGGCGGTGCTGGCGCTGGACTGACCGTCCGCCGGGTCACGGACAGGGGCGGTCCTCCCGGAAGTACGCCCGGCGGTCAGGCTTCCACGGACACGGAGGTCGGGGTCCGGTCGGCCCGGTGGCGCACGACCGGCCAGTAGCCGTCCAGGAAGTAGTCGCCCGAGGTGTCGTCGAAGTGCACCTCGAAGTCGCCCGACCGGTAGACGACCAGGGCGCCCGGGCGCAGCGCGCCCTGGTACCGGTGCTCGTCGTCGGCGGTCTCGGTGCCGTCGCTTCCCCAGGACCACAGGAACTGCCGGCCGGCCGCCTCGACCGGGGCGAAGCCGGCGACCAGGTCCCGGACGTGCGGGAGGAGTTCCATGACCTTCTCGACGTCCGCGCCGTCGAAGGTCAAGCGGACGTCCTGGTCGCCGAGCACGAGGTCGGTCCCGTACCCGCCGGTGCCCTGGGCGTAAGTGATCGTGCCGAGCACCGCGTCGTGCACCGCGGGTGTGCGGTCGGGCGTCCAGGAACGGTCGGGCAGGAGCGCGGTGGCGAGGAACGCCTCGGTCAACCGGACCTCGTACCGCGGGTCGTCGCCGGGCGGCAGCAGCAGGACGTGCGTGCCGAACTGTTCGGGGGTGGCGCGCACGGTGCGACCGTCCGCGACGCGGAGGGTGAAGTGGGTCGCGTCATGGGTGATGTGCTCCACCCGGAACGCCCGCGGCAGCGCGACCCGCGCGACGGTTCCGCCGCCGGAGGGCCCCACGGTGGCCAGTACGGCGTGCTGCTCGCCGTCGGAGCCGGTGCCCACCCGGAAGACGGCGGACAGTTCCGTTCCCACGCACAGCGCCCGGGCGCTGTGTCGCAGGGAGTCCAGGCTGATCCCGTCCCCCCGCAGCGCCCCGGCGAAGGTTGTCAGTTCGTGCACCACGACCTCCCCGGGCCGCAGCATAACCGCCCCGCTGCCGGGCCCGGGGAGCGCTGGCCCATGCGCCCGGCCGGGCCCGGGGGCGGCTCAGTGCCCGCGCCGGAGCCATTCGTCGAGGTGCGGGGCCTCTGCGCCGATCGTGGTGGAGTCACCGTGGCCGGTGCGCACCACCGTGTCGGCGGGCAGGGTGAGCAGACGGTCCCTGATCGAGGCGACGATCGTCGGGAAGTCGCTGAAGGACCGGCCGGTGGCCCCGGGCCCGCCCGCGAAGAGGGTGTCCCCGGTGAACACGGTGCCCAGCTGGGGTGCGTGGAGACTGACGGCGCCCCGGCAGTGCCCGGGGGTGTGCAGCACCCGCAGGACGGTGCCCGCGACCGTGATCTCCTGTCCGTCGGTCAGCTCGCCGTCGGGCGCCCGGTCGGGGTGGGTGAGCCGCCACAGTTCGCTGTCGTCGGGGTGCAGCAGGACCGGCGCGCCGGTGCGGTCGGCGAGTGCAGGGGCCGCGTCGACGTGGTCGTCGTGGGCGTGGGTGCAGACGATCGCGACGAGTCGACGGTCGCCGACCGCCTCGGCGATCGCGTCGGCGTCGTGGGCCGCGTCGATGACCAGGGCCTCCGTGTCGTCGCCGATGATCCAGACGTTGTTGTCGACGTCCCAGGTCCCGCCGTCCAGCGAGAACGTGCCGGAGGTGACGAGGTGTTCGATGCGCGCGGTCATCACAGCACCACCACCGAGCGCAGCACGTCGCCCTGGCTCATCCGGGTGAACGCGGCTTCCACGTCGTCGAGTGCGATGGTCTCGGTGACGAACGCGTCGAGGTCGAGCCGGCCCTGGAGGTACAGGTCGATCAGGATCGGGAAGTCCCGGGAGGGGAGGCAGTCCCCGTACCAGGAGGACTTGAGGGAGCCGCCGCGGCCGAAGACGTCGAGCAGCGGGAGGTCGATGCGCATCTCGGGGGTGGGGACGCCGACCAGGACGACGGTGCCCGCGAGGTCACGGGCGTAGAAGGCCTGTTCGTAGGTCTCCGGACGGCCGACGGCGTCGATCACCACATCGGCGCCGTGACCGCCGGTGAGTTCCCGTACGGCTTCGACGGGGTCGGTGGTGCGGGAGTTGACGGTGTGGGTGGCGCCCAGGTTGCGTGCCGTCTCCAGTTTGCGGTCGTCGATGTCCACGGCGACGATCCGGGCGGCTCCGGCGAGCCGGGCGCCGAGGACGGCCGCCGCACCGACCCCGCCGCAGCCGATGACGGCGACCGAGTCGCCCCGGCCCACTGCTCCGGTGTTGATGGCGGCGCCGATGCCGGCCATCACTCCGCAGCCGAGCAGGCCGGCGGCGGCCGGCGAGGCGGCCGGGTCGACCTTGGTGCACTGGCCGGCGGCGACCAGGGTCTTCTCGGCGAACGCGCCGATGCCGAGGGCCGGGGAGAGTTCGGTGCCGTCGGTGAGGGTCATCCGCTGGTGGGCGTTGTGGGTGTCGAAGCAGTACCAGGGGCGTCCGCGTCGACAGGCGCGGCACTGACCGCACACGGCGCGCCAGTTGAGGACGACGAAGTCCCCGGGGGCGATCTCGGTGACGCCCTCGCCGACGGACTCGACGGTTCCGGCGGCCTCGTGGCCGAGGAGGAAGGGGAAGTCGTCGTTGATGCCGCCCTCCTGGTAGTGCAGGTCCGTGTGGCAGACCCCGCTGGTCTGCACCTTGACCACCGCTTCACCGGGGCCCGGGTCGGGCACGTTGATCGTCTCGATGCGGACCGGCTCGCCCTTCGCCCGTGCGACGACGCCCCGCACCTGTTGCGTACCCATGTCCGTCCCCAATCCGTTCCGTGAGGTGCGCGCCGCCCGGTCCTCGGGGGCCGCCCCGTCCGGCCCCCTCGGGCCCGACCCCTGGAGCGTACGTTCCCGCAGGCGGGGGCGGCACCCGGGGGCAGGCGGGGCGGGCCGTCGGGCTTCCGGCGCGGATCTAGGGTGGGCGGATGCGTGATCCTTCGATGGGCTCCCCCGGTACCGGTCGCCGTCCGGCGGCGCTGGCCGCCGACACCCTGCTTCCGGTCAACGGAGGGCTGGCGGCGGCCCTGGTGCTGCTCCTGGTGGTGGCCGCGGCGGTGGCGGCGGTGTACCGGCTGGCGCCCGACGGGTCGCGGTCGCGGGCCCGGGAGGTCGCGGTCGCGGGGGGACGGGCCGCCGCGCAACTCGCGGCCGTGTCGCTGGTGATCGGCTGGGTGGTGCAGTACCTGGCGGCGACGACCGCGTTCCTGCTGCTGATGTGCGCGGTCGCCACCCGTACCGCGGGGCGGCGGCTCACCGCGGGCCGCGGCTGGTGGTGGACGGCGGTGCCCGTCGTGGCGCCGGTGGCACCGCTGGTCCTGCTGCTCCTCGTGACCGGGCTGCTGCCCGCCCGCGGCATCGCGATGATCCCGGTGACGGGCATCCTGATCGGGGGCGCGCTGACCGCGACGGTCCTGGCGGGGCGGCGGGCGCTCGCCGAGTTGACGGCCCGCGCCGGGGAGGTCGAGGCGTGTCTGGCCCTGGGCTTCCTGGAGCGCGAGGCACGGTTGGAGATCGCCCGGCCGGCCGCGTCCGACGCCCTGCTGCCCGGACTCGACCAGACCCGGACCGTGGGTCTGGTCACCTTGCCGGGCGCGTTCGTGGGGATGCTGTTGGGCGGGGCGTCCCCGGTCCTCGCGGGGGCGGTGCAACTGTTCGTGCTCATCGCGCTGATGGCGGTCCAGGCGCTGGCCGTGGCGTTCACCGTGGAACTCGTGGCCCGGGGGCGGCTGCGTCGGCCCGCAGCGCACGGAACCGCACCGTCCGCCCGTTCGTGATACCAGCGGGGACCCCGTCCGCCGGACGGGCGGCGGGGCCGACGCAGCAGACGCGCCAACAGAGGGGAGCCGGCATGGTCACGAGCGCCGCCCGGATCGACGGGGACGCAACTGTACTGGGAGGGGTCCGGGTGCGGTTCGTCCGTACCCTCAGGCTGCCGGAGACGGGGACGCACCCGCTCCCGCCCGGCCTCGGCACCTTTCCGATCCGACGGGTGGAGGACTACGCCGGGTCGGTGCCGCCCGAGTGGCTGGCCAAGGGCGGGGTGATGCTGCCGGTGTACCTGCGCGAGGCGATGTGGCTGAGTTTCTCGGGCACGGTGGAGCCGTCCGCCCTCCAGGTGGGGGTGGGCAAGGTCTGCGCGGTCTCCGGGGAGCCGTGGAGCGGCACCCTGGGACGGCGTCCGCAGAACTACCTGGTGCTGCCGCGGCAGCCGTGGCTCGACGGGATCAACTCCGGTAGGGGAACGGTGCGTCAGTTCGTCGCGGTGCCGCTGGGCCTGGGGGCGACGGTCGAGGGCCAGGTCACCGGCGAGGAGACGGTGGGCGGCGTGCAGCTCCAGGCGTTCGGGCTCGGTGACGCGGCCCGGCGCGCGTGGGAAGCGGAGCGCGCGGCGGCCCGGCAGCGGACCGCCGTGGCGTACGGGGCCGTGGGGTCGGCCCTGCCCGCGCCGGGCGGCCCGCCGCCCCCTGCGGCTGCCTCGCAGACCCGGGGCGGACCGCCGCAGCGGGCCGCGGCGATGGGCCTCGGCGCGGGCGGGTCGATGCGGCAACAGGTGTTCCGGGACGACCGGCCGCCCACCGACTGGGCCCAGGAGCCCTCGGCCCGCACGTTCGTGCATCTGGTGACGGCACCCCAGTGGCGACGGATCACCGGTGAACGGCCTCCCGCGTCCCCGGTGGACCGGGCCGCGTACACGGCCGCCGGACTGCCCTGGTTCGACTACTACGACGAAGACGCGACGGCGGTGGACCTGGCGCCCGCGAACCCCCTCCGGGCGGTCAGGCCGGTCGGTGACTGGATCGGCGACGACCACGCGCCCTGGCAGGCGCCGGGTGCCCCTCAGGTCAAGCCGCTCGGCGATCCCCGGCCGGGCCGTCCGGTGGCGGACGGCGACTGGTGAGCCCGGGCCCCTGAGCCGCGGGCGCCGCCGCCCCCCTGCCGGAGGTGACGGCTCGCGCGGAGCCCGGTCCCGTCGCAGGATGGCCGCATGCTGCTCGCCCGACTCGCCCAGGTGTCCCGGGACGTCGGCGCCACCTCGGCCCGGACCCGGAAGGTCGCGCTGCTCGCGGAGCTGTTCCGGGAGACGGAGCCGCAGGACGCGCCGGTGGTCGTCACGTACCTCGCGGGGCGGCTGCCGCAGGGGCGGATCGGCGTGGGCTGGAGCGTGCTGCGGGACCGGGTGGAGCCCGCCGCGCAGCCGCTGCTGACCGTGCGGGCGGTGGACTCCGCGCTGTCCTCGCTGGCCGCCGTGTCCGGGACGGGGGCCCGGGCCACTCGGGTGCGGCTGGTCGGGGAGTTGTTCGGCGCGGCCACCGAGGAGGAGCAGCGGTTCCTGCGCGGACTGCTGAGCGGTGAGGTCCGGCAGGGGTCGCTGGACGCGCTCGCCGTGGAGGGCCTGGCCGGCGCCACGGCGACGCCCCCTCAGGCGGTGCGCCGCGCGGTGATGCTCGCGGGTTCCCTGCCGGACGTGGCGGGGGCGCTGCTCGCCGACGGCCCCGAGGCGCTGGACGCGTTCCGGCTCACGGTGGGTCGGCCGGTGCTGCCGATGCTCGCCGGGAGCGCGCCCTCGGCGGGTGCGGCGGTGGACCGGCTCGGCGGGCCGTGCGCGGTGGAGGAGAAGCTGGACGGCATCCGGGTGCAGGTGCACCGGGACACGGACACGGTACGGGTGTTCACCCGGACCCTCGACGAGATCACCGACCGGCTTCCCGAACTCGTCTCCCTGGTACTGGAGTTGCCCGGTGAGCGGTTCATCCTGGACGGTGAGGTGCTCGCCCTGGGCGCCGACGGACGGCCCCGGTCGTTCCAGGAGACGGCGGGCCGGGTGGGCTCCCGGGCGGACGTGGCGTCGGCGGCGCGGTCGGTTCCGCTGTCGCCGGTCTTCTTCGACGTCCTGGCGGTCGACGGCCGTGAGCTGGTGGACCTGCCGCTGGAACGCCGGCACGAGGAGTTGGCCCGACTGGTGCCGGCCGCCGCGCGGGTCCGGCGCACGGTGGTGGACCCGGGCCCGGACGGGGGCGCACCGGCCAAGGCCGCCGCGGAGGCCTTCCTGACGGCGGCCTTGGACCGCGGCCAGGAGGGCGTGGTCGTCAAGGCGCTCTCCGCCCCGTACAGCGCGGGCCGTCGGGGAGCGTCCTGGCTGAAGGTGAAACCGGTGCACACCCTGGACCTGGTGGTGCTGGCGGCGGAGTGGGGACACGGCAGGCGGACCGGGAAGCTGTCGAACCTGCACCTGGGCGCGCGGCGACCCGACGGCACCTTCGCGATGTTGGGCAAGACGTTCAAGGGGCTCACCGACGAGATGTTGGCCTGGCAGACCGCACACCTGTCGGGGATCGCCGTCAGCGACGACGGGTTCGTGGTGACGGTCCGGCCCGAGACCGTGGTGGAGGTCGCCTTCGACGGGCTCCAGCGGTCGAGCCGCTACCCGGCCGGGGTGACCCTGCGGTTCGCGCGGGTGGTGCGGTACCGGGAGGACAAGTCGGCCGACCAGGCCGACACGGTGGAGTCGGTGTTCGCGGTCGCCGGGAGGCCGGCGGGCAGGGGGCCGGCGGCATGACGGTCAGGCGCAGCGCGGGCCTGTTGCTCTTCCGGCACCGCCCGGGCGGCCCGGAGGTGTTGCTCGGGCACATGGGCGGGCCCCTGTGGGCGCGCCGGGACGCCGGGGCGTGGAGCGTGCCGAAGGGCGAGTACGTTCCGCCGGAGGAGGCGTGGGACGCGGCCCGGCGGGAGTTCCAGGAGGAGCTGGGACTCCCGCCGCCGTCCGGTGCGGCGGTCCCGCTCGGCGAGAACACCCAGGCGAACGGGAAGGTCGTCACCGTCTGGGCCGTCGAAGCGGACCTGGACCCGGCGGATGTGGTGCCCGGCACGTTCACCATGCAATGGCCACCCCGGTCCGGCCGTACCGGTACCTTCCCGGAGCTGGACCGGGTCGCCTGGTTCGGCATCGACGCCGCACGCGAGGCGCTGGTGAAGGGACAGCGGGTGTTCCTCGACCGGTTGACCGCATCGTCGGGGCCCTGACGACGGGCACCGCGTTGCGGTGCGGTCCGCGCCGGGTGAGGGTCGAAGAACCGCGCACCAGGAGGTACCCGATGTCCCCCGCTCCCCCGTCTCTCACGACCGTCAACCCCGCCACCGGCGAACAGGTCGCCGCCTTCGACGCCCTGGACGCCGACGGCGTCGAACGCAAGCTCGCGACCGCGGCGGCGGCCTTCGAGGGGTTCCGGCTGCTGCCGCCGTACGAGCGGGCCCGGCTCATGCACAGCGCCGCCGACCTGTTGGACCACGACGGGCCCCAGATCGCGCGGGTCATGACGGTCGAGATGGGCAAGCCGATCGCGCAGGCCCGCGCCGAGGCCGCCAAGTGCGCCAAGGCGATGCGCTGGTACGCGGAGCACGCCGATGCCCTGCTCGCGGACGAGGTCCCGGACCCCGTCGACGTGACCGACTCCGGTGCGGTGGGCGTCCGGGTGGTGTACCGGCCGCTGGGCGTGGTGCTGGCGGTGATGCCGTGGAACTTCCCGCTGTGGCAGGTGGTGCGGTTCGCGGCTCCGGCCCTGATGGTGGGCAACGTGGGGTTGTTGAAGCACGCCTCAAACGTGCCGCAGACGGCGCTGTACCTGGAGGACCTGTTCCGGCGCGCGGGCTATCCAGAAGGGTGCTTCCAGACGCTGTTGATCGGTTCCGGCGCGGTGGAGGGTCTGCTGCGGGACCCGAGGGTGGCGGCGGCGACCCTGACCGGGAGCGAGTCGGCGGGACGTTCCGTGGCGGCGATCGCCGGGGACGAGGTCAAGAAGACGGTGCTGGAGCTGGGCGGCAGCGACCCGTTCGTCGTCATGCCCTCCTCCGATGTGGAGCGGGCGGCCCGGGTCGCGGTCACGGCACGGGTGCAGAACAACGGTCAGTCGTGCATCGCGGCCAAGCGGTTCGTCGTCCACGAGGACGTGTACGACGAGTTCAGCGACCGGTTCACCGAGGCGATGCGCGTGCTGAGGGTGGGCGATCCGCTGGACGAGGCGACGGAGGTCGGGCCGCTGGCGACGGAGCGGGGGCGGGCCGATCTGGAGGAACTGGTGGACGAGGCGGTGGAGAGCGGCGCGACCGTGCTGTGCGGCGGACGCCGGCCACCGGGTTTCCCCGACGGCTGGTACTACGAACCCACCGTCCTGGCCGATGTCACTGCGCAGATGCGCATCCACCACGAGGAGGCGTTCGGTCCGGTCGCCACCCTGTACCGGGTGGCGAACGTCGACGAGGCGGTGGCGGTGGCGAACGACACGCCGTTCGGGCTGAGCTCCAACGTGTGGACGAGGGACGCCTCGGAGATCGAACGGTTCACCCGCGACCTGCGGGTCGGTGGGGTCTTCGTCAACGGGATGACGGCCTCGCACCCCGCCTTCCCGTTCGGGGGCGTCAAGCGCTCCGGCTACGGGCGGGAGCTGTCCGGGCACGGCCTGCACGAGTTCTGCAACATCACCACGGTGTGGCAGGGCCCCTGACCGGAGCAATCCGAGGGCCCTCGGCGCGGGACGGCCGCGGCGGGCCCCCCGGCGGATACGATCCAGTCCGTCGTCGTCCCCGGGAGGAACCAGTGGGCCGGGAAGTCACGCCCCCTGTGATCATCGACAGTCACGGCAGCCTGCATGTGGCCGCGGCGGATGTCAGCAAGCTGCTGCGCGGGATCGGAGCCCACTGGCTCCATCTCGTGGAGCGGGAACGGCCCGGTCTGGACGAGGACACGGTGGCCACCCTGGCCATCGAGCTGGCCAAACTCGCCGACCGCATCGACGTGGCCTGCATCGCCCACCAGACGACCGCGACGTCCTGACCCCGTAGGCGGCCCGGACGGACCCGCGAGGGTGTGCTCCGGGCCCGTACGGGCCTGCGGAGGGCTGCGCCCGCACGGGGGGTTCGCGGCATCCGGGAGCGGGGTCGCGATGGCGTCCGGGATGGGCGAGGGGACGGTGCGGAGGTCATCGCACCCCGGGAGGCCGTCTTGCGTCCGAGCACCCGCAGCACCCTCGGTCGGGTCCTCACCACGAGCGCCGCACTGGCCGCGCTGAGTGCCGGGGTCCCCGCGGTCAGCTCCGCGTGGGAGGGGTCCGGTGGGGCGACGGGCACCGCACGGCCCGCCGTGCCCCTGCGCGGCTCCGCGTACGTCGAGACGCGGCTGTTCTTCGGTACCGAGCGCCCGGACGGCGGCCCGGCGGTGACCGACCGGGAGTTCAGCCGGTTCGTCGACCAGGAGGTCACTCCCGGGTTCCCGGACGGGCTCACCGTGCAGGAGGGCCGCGGACAGTGGCGGGACCGGCACGGCACCATCGAGCGGGAGCGCAGCTACGAACTGATCCTGCTGTACCCGGTCGGGGAGGCCCGCTCGCGCGACGCCCTGATCGAACGGATCAGGGACGCGTACGAGCGCCGGTACGGCCAGGAGTCGGTGGGACGGCTGGAGATACGGACCCGGGCCGACTTCGGCTGACCCGCGGTGCGACCGGTGCCGCCGCGCCCCGCACCCCCGGTCTGGAGTAGTCCGACGCGATATCCCCGCCGACGCGGGTCATCGTGGGTGGACCACCCTTCGTCCGGGGGGCGAGAGAAGGCACGTACATGGCGACACTGTGCAGACCCGCTGTATCCGTTCCGGAGCACATCATCACGATGGAGGACACGCTGGCGCTGGCGAGCAGTCGCCACGCCGACCACCCCCAGCTGCCGCTGGCACTGCGTCTCATCAGGAACACGGGCGTCAGGACCCGGCACATCGTGCAACCCATCGAGGAGACCCTGAAGCACCCGGGCTTCGCGGACCGCAACAAGCTGTACGAGGCGGAGGCCAAGGCCCGGGTGCCGGCCGTGGTGCGGCGCGCCCTGGAGGACGCCGAGCTCCGGGCCGCAGACGTCGACGTCATCATCTACGTCTCGTGCACGGGCTTCATGATGCCGTCACTGACCGCCTGGCTGATCAACGCGATGGAGTTCTCCAGCGACACCCGGCAGATACCCATCGCCCAGCTCGGCTGCGCGGCGGGGGGTGCCGCCATCAACCGTGCGCACGACTTCTGCACCGCCTATCCGGAGGCGAACGCGCTGATCGTGGCGTGCGAGTTCTGCTCCCTGTGCTACCAGCCGACCGACCTCGGGATCGGGTCGCTGCTCTCCAACGGCCTGTTCGGGGACGGGGTCGCCGCGGCCGTGGTGCGCGGGCAGGGCGGCACCGGCGTCACGCTGGAGCGCAACGGTTCGTACCTGATCCCGAAGACCGAGGACTGGATCGCGTACGACGTCCGGGCGACCGGGTTCCACTTCCTGCTGGACAAGCGGGTTCCCGCGACGATGGAACCCTTGGCCCCGGCGCTCAAGCAGCTCGCGAACGTCCACGGCTGGGACGCCACCGACCTGGACTTCTACATCGTCCACGCGGGCGGCCCGCGCATCCTGGACGATCTGAGCAAGTTCCTCCAGGTCCCCGGGGAGGCGTTCCGCTTCAGCCGCGCCACCCTCACCGAGTACGGCAACATCGCGAGCGCCGTGGTGCTCGACGCCCTGCGCAGGCTGTTCGACGAGGGCGGCGCCACGCACCGCGCGCGGGGGCTGCTCGCGGGGTTCGGCCCCGGGATCACCGCCGAGATGGCGCTCGGGCGTTGGGTGAACGCGGACGAGCCGCTGACGTCCTCGGTGCAGGCGCCCCGTCAGGCCCTCGCCTGAGGGCGCGGGCCCGCGCGCACCGGCGCGTCCTGTCCGTCCCGGGGCCCGTTCCCCGGTCCGGCGCGTGCCCCTGGCGCGCCGGACCGGGGTGCGGACCCGGCCGCGAGTCGTCGCCCGCTCCCCTCCGTCCCGATCCCCGCTTCCCGACGCGCTCCGCTGACCGGTTCCACCGACGACGAAGGCCATCGGCATGACCAACGAGACGACCCGTACGACCGCTCCTTTGCCCGTGCGGTTCTGGCCCGCCCTGGACCTGACCGCAGTCGACTTCGATCCGGTGCTCGCCGAGTTGATGCGGGAGGGCCCCGTCAACCGCGTCCAGTTGCCCAACGGGGAGGGCTGGGCCTGGCTGGTGACCCGTTACGACGACGTACGGGCCGTGACGAACGACCCGCGGTTCAGTCGAGCGGCGGTGATGGGCCGCCAGGTGACCCGGCTGGCACCGCACTTCATCCCGGTGCCGGGCGCGGTCGGCTTCGCCGATCCGCCGGACCACACCCGGTTGCGGCGCGCCGTCGCGGCGGCGTTCACCGCGCGGGGCGTGCAGCGCATCCGGGAGCGCTCGCAGGAGATGTTGGACGAGTTGGTGGACGGTCTCCTGCGGGACGGACCCCCCGCGGACCTGACCGAACGGGTGCTCGCCCCGTTCCCGATCTCCGTGATCTGCGAGCTGATGGGCGTGCCGGCCGCGGACCGGCAACGCATGCACACCTGGACCCAGCTCATCCTGTCCTCCTCGAACGGCGCCGAGGTCAGCGAGCGCGCGAAGGACGAGATGGTGGCGTACTTCACGGATCTGGTGCGCTCGGGACGGGACGGGGTGTCTGAGGACGTCGTCGGGCTGCTGGGGGCCGCGGTGGGCCGGGGGGAGGTGAGCGAGGAGGAGGCCGTGGGGCTGGCGGTGCTGGTGCAGATCGGCGGCGAGGCGGTCACCAACAACACCGGTCAGTTGATCTACCTGCTGCTGACCCGGCCGCAGTTGTGGGAGCGCTTGCGGACCGACCCCGGGGTGCGTTCGCAGGCGATCGACGAGTTGATCCGGTACATCCCCCACCGCAGCGCGGTCGGACTCTCCCGGATCGCGATGGAGGACGTGGACGTCCGGGGCGTGCGGATCAGTGCCGGGGACCCGGTGTACGTGTCGTACCTCGCCGCGAACCGCGATCCGGACGTGTTCCCCGAACCGGACCGCATCGACTTCGACCGCAGCCCCAATCCGCACGTGTCCTTCGGGCACGGACCGCACTACTGCGTGGGCGGCATCCTCGCGAAGATGGAGGCCGAGCTGATGGTGTCCACACTGGTCGACCGGCTGCCCGGACTGCGGCTCGCCGTGCCGCCGCAGGAGGTGCCGTGGCGCAAGGGCGCGCTGATCCGGGGGCCCGAAGCCCTGCCGGTGACCTGGTGACCCGGCGGGAGGGCCGCGGATGACCGCATTGATCCCGCCCGAGGGGGTCCGCTCGGTGGGCGAGGGGCTGCTGGTGCCACCGGGGCACGGCAAGCGGGTGCTGACCCCGGCCCAGGACGTCACGTTCAAGGTGACGGGCGAGCACTCCCAGGTGGCGTCGAGCTTCGAGGTGGTGGTGCCGCCCGGCTTCGACGTGGGCGCCCATGTGCACACGCGCAGCGAGGAGTTGTTCTACGTGCTGGAGGGCGAGTTGGACGTGCTCGCGTTCGAGCCGAAGGTGCGCACCGCGGAGCGCTGGCAGCGTTGGGAGTCCCCGGGCGGGCGGCAGGTGGTACGGGCCACCCCGGGGACCGTGATCGTGGTTCCGCCGGGCTGTCCGCACGCCTTCGCCAATCCCACGGACTCCCCGGCGAGGATGTTCTTCCAGTCGTCCCCGCCCCCCGACCACGAACGCTACTTCAACGAACTGTTGGAGATCCTCTCGGCGGGCGGCGCCCCCGACCACACGGCGATCGCGGAACTGCGCGCCCGCTACGACATCGAACAGCTCACACCGCTGCGCCACGGCCGCCACGCCCTGCCCGGCCAGTGACGGGCCGGGCCCGGAGCCGGTGCGCACCCCGTCCGGCGTACCCGCCGGGCCGGTCCGACGCGCCCACGACCGTGCCGCGTCGTCGCCGGCGGGCGGGCGCCGCCAACACCCGGTCGGGCACCCGCCGAAGGGGGGCTCGCAGCCCGGGGTGCCCCGGCCCGGGGTGTTAGTTTTCGCTGGCGTCATCGAGATTCATTCGGGGTGGGGAGAGACCATGGAGACCACACAGCGGGGCGATCAGAAACGGTCCGCCGACCGGCGCCGGCGCGAGCTGCTCGAAGCCGCGGACCGGGTGGTGCTCCGGGACGGCCCGGGTGCCTCGATGAACGCCATCGCCGCCGAGGCCGGCATCACCAAACCCATCCTGTACCGCCACTTCGGCGACAAGAGCGGGTTGTACGCGGCCCTGGCCCAGCGGCACACCGATGCGCTCCTCAGCTCGCTGCGGAGCGCCCTGGACGCCCCGGCCGAACGGCGCGAACGGGTCGAGGCGACCCTCGACACCTATCTCGCCGCGATCGAGGCCAGGCCCCAGGTCTACCGGTTCCTGATGCACCCCGCGGAGGGCGGGGCACCCGCGGACGGCGCGTTCGACGCGGGACAGCACTCCGCGCCCCTGCTGCGGCACCTCGGAGAGGAACTCGCCCGGGTCATCGAGGAACGGCTCGACCTCGGCCCCGACGGGGACCGGCTGGCGCGGGTCTGGGGCCACGGAATCATCGGCATGATGCACGCCGCCGGTGACTGGTGGCTGGGTGAACGACCCTGTTCGCGGGCGGAGTTGGTACGCAGCCTCGCGGATCTGCTGTGGGGCCGGCTGGCCGCCGCGGGGGACCGCGCGGGCAGCCCCGGCTTCTGACCCGGCGCCAGGGGAGGCCGTCGGTCGCGTTAGCCCTGCCGGTCCCGCTCCAGCGTGCGCCGCACCCGCCGGGCCCGCCATCCGGTCGCCCGGTCCACGTACAGCCCGCCGTCGAGGTGGTCGGTCTCGTGCTGGAGACAACGCGCGAAGAACCCCGTCCCGTCGAGGTGCACCGGCTCGCCCCGCACGTCCACCCCCGTCACCACGGCGTGGTCGAAGCGTTCGGTGCCCGCTTCGAGCCCGGGCAGGGACAGACACCCCTCGGGGCCCCGGATCACGATGCCGTCGGCGCTGAGGAGCGTGGGGTTGACCACATGACCGAGGTGGCGCTCGTCCTCGTCGTCGGGACAGTCGAACACGAACACCCTCAGGGCCTCGCCGATCTGGTTGGCGGCCAGCCCCACCCCCCGGGCCGCGTACATCGTCGCGAACATGTCCTCGACCAAACGCTCCAACGGCGGCCCGAACGCGGTGACCTCGGCGCAGGGCCCGCGGAGCACCGGATCGCCGTGCGGGACAAGGGGTCGTACGTGTCCGGAGGCTCCCGGGATGGTGCTGTGCGGCATGGGGGTAAGGGTACGTTCACCGGACCCACGCAATCGGGGACGGTGCCGTGGTTCGGGCAGGTGACCGTATCTCGATAGGCTGAGGGCTATCGAGGCCGGTGCAGGCGCGGCGCCGTACGCAAGGAGGACGCACAACGATGGCAGCAAACCCGGACCCGCTGTCGCCACGAGCCAAGCTGGCCGTGACGGCGGGCAAGGCGGCCGCGGCGGTCTCGCGCGCGGCGGGCCGCGGCAGTGGATCGGTGATCGGCGGCCGGGTGGCGCTCAAACTCGACCCGGAACTGCTCGGACGTCTCGCGCAGCACCTGGACGTGGTACTGGTCTCCGCCACCAACGGCAAGACGACGACGACCCGACTGATCGCGGAGGCACTGCGCGCCGCCGGACCCGTGGTGTCGAACGCGCTCGGCGCGAACATGCCCGCCGGGATCACCTCGGCGCTCGCGGGCGGCTCGGACTCCCGCTACGGCGTGATCGAGGTCGACGAGAAGTACCTGTCCGGAGTGGCCCGTGACGTGGAGCCGAAGGCGATCGCGCTGCTGAACCTCTCCCGGGACCAACTCGACCGGGCCGCCGAGACCCGGATGCTGGCCGAGCACTGGCGTGAGGGCCTCGCCGGCACCAAGGCCGTGGTGATCGCCAACGCCGACGATCCGCTGGTCGTGTGGGCGGCGTCCTCGTCGCCGAACGTGATCTGGGTGGCGGCGGGCCAGATGTGGAAGGACGACGCCTGGTCGTGCCCGTCCTGCGGCGGTGTGATGCAGCGCCCCGGCGACGACTGGTACTGCGGCGAGTGCGGCTTCCGCCGTCCCGCGCCCAGCTGGGCCCTCCAGGGCGACTACGTCCTCGACCCGCACGGCTCGGTCTGGCCGATCCACCTCCAGCTGCCGGGCCGCGCCAACAAGGCCAATGCGGCGACCTCCGCCGCGGTGGCCGCCGTGTTCGGGGTGCCGCCGCAGGTCGCCCTGGAGCGGATGTACCAGGTGCAGGCGGTCGCGGGCCGCTACGACGTGGTCCAGTTCATGGGACGTGACCTGCGGCTGTTGCTGGCCAAGAACCCGGCCGGCTGGCTGGAGACGTTCTCGTTGATCGACCCGGCGCCGGCGCCGGTGATCCTCTCGGTGAACGCGCGCGGTGCCGACGGCACCGACACCTCGTGGCTGTGGGACGTGGACTACACGCGGCTGACCGGGCACCCGATCTTCGTGGTCGGTGACCGCAAGTTGGACCTCGCGGTCCGGCTGGAGGTGGCCAACCAGAGCTTCCAGGTCTGCGACTCGGTCGACCAGGCGGTGCAGTTGGCCCCGCCGGGGCGCATCGAGGTGATCGCGAACTACACCGCGTTCCAGGACCTGCGCCGCCGCATCGGCAACTGACCCGGCCGACCGAGCCGCGTTCCCGCACGCCCGCCCCGCACGATGGGCCTTTGAGCCAAGGATTTTGAGGATGAGCGAAAGCAGTCTGCGTCTGGTGTGGATCTACCCGGACCTGCTCAGCACGTACGGCGACCAGGGCAATGCCCTGGTCGTGGAGCGCCGGGCCCGCCAGCGGCGCCTGGACGTCACCCGGATCGACGTCCGCAGTGACCAGCCGATCCCGACCTCGGGTGACATCTACCTGATCGGCGGCGGTGAGGACCGTCCGCAGCGGCTGGCCGCCGAGCGGCTGCGTCGGGACGCCGGGCTGCCGCGGGCCGTGGAGAACGGCGCGATCGTCTTCGCGGTGTGCGCCGGGTACCAGATCCTCGGCCACGAGTTCATCAACGACCTCGGCCAGCGCGAGCCGGGCCTCGGGCTGCTCGACGTCAAGACGGTCCGCGGCGAGGGCGAGCGGTGCGTGGGCGACGTCCTCGGGGACATCGACCCGCGGCTCGGGCTGCCCCCGCTCACCGGCTTCGAGAACCACCAGGGCGTCACCTACCTGGGCCCGACGGCACGGCCGTTCGCCCGGGTGCGGATCGGTCGGGGCAACGGCAGCGGGGACGGCACGGAGGGCGCGTACAACGACACCGTGTTCGGTACGTACATGCACGGGCCGGTCCTCGCCCGCAATCCGTTGGTCGCGGACCTGCTGCTGAAGCTCGCGCTCGATGTGAACGCGCTGCCGCCGACCGACGACCGCTGGTACGAGGCGCTGCGCAACGAGCGGATCTCCGCCGCGCAACAGCCCGCCTGAGCAAGCCGCGCGCCCGCCCGTGCGGAGCGTCGCACACCTGAGCGGAGCCCCCGTCTGACGGGGGCTCCGCTCAGGTGGGCGGGG
>NZ_JBHWIQ010000030.1:0-90796 GCF_042732055.1 Streptomyces sp. NPDC059816 | reverse complement strand
GCGTCACACGCCGCGCCCCCCTCCCGCGTTCCCGACCCTCCGGGGCCGTCAGCTCTTGCGGCCCGCCGAGGCGCCGCTGAGCGCCTCGGCCGGTGGGCCCTTCTGCTCGGGGATCCTGACGGACTCCCCGGCCCCGGCCCGCCTGGCCCGGGGCCCGGCGAACAGGTAACCGAGCCCGAAGCCCGCGGCGACCACGGCGCCCCCGCCCACCGCGTCCAGCACCCAGTGGTTGGCCGTGCCGACGATCGTCGCCAGGGTGATCGCCGGGTGCAGCGCGCCCAGCAGCTTCATCCACGCCTTCGGGGCGAGGATGACGATGACGACCCCGCACCACAGGGACCACCCGAAGTGCAGCGAGGGCATCGCCGCGTACTGGTTGGTGAGCCCGGTCAGGGTTCCGTAGTCCGGCTTCGAGAAGTCCTGCACGCCGTGAATGGTGTCGACGAACCCGAGCCCGGGCATCAGCCGCGGCGGAGCCAGCGGGTACAGCCAGAACCCGAGCAGGGCGAGCAGGGTGGCGAAGGCCAGCCCGGTCCGCGCCCACCGGTAGTCCACCGGCCGCCGCACGTACAGCAGTCCGAGCACGCTCAGCGGGACCACGAAGTGGAAGGACGTGTAGTAGAAGTTGAAGAAGTCCTCCAGCCACGGCAGGCTCACCACCTGGTGGTTCACCCAGTGCTCGATGTCGATGAACAGCGCCTTCTCGATGGCGTGGATCTGTTCGCCGTGCGCCTCCGCGGTCTCCCGCCCCGAGGTGGCCGCGAGCCGCACCTGCTGGTACGCGGAGTAGCCGACCCGGATCAGCAGCAGTTCGAGCAGCAGGTTCGGCCGGCTCAGCACCCGCCGCCAGAACGGCACCAGCGGCACCCACTTCCAGCGGGCGGGCACGGGGGCGGCGTACTGGGTGGGTGTCGGATCGTCGTAGTGCGGCGAGGTGCGCGACAGGAACGGCACGAAGCAGGCCGCGGCGAGTGCCGCGACGAGGATCACGTTGTCCCGCAGCGGATGCATGACGCCCATGTTCGGCAACATCATCTTCGCGGGCAGCGTCATCGCCAGGATGACGGCGACGGGCCACACCGGCCGGTCGGCGGCCCGCTTGCCGACCCGGCCGACGACGGCGAGCAGCACCCACAGCAACTGGTGCTGCCAGGCGGTCGGCGACACCGCGGCGGCGACGCAGCCGGTGATGGCGACGGCGAGCAGCAGCTGCCCGTCCTGGGCGTAGCGCACGGCCCGGCGCAGTCCGAGGAAGACCACCGCGGCGGCGAGCGCCAGGAACAGCGCCCACTCCAGCGGTCCGCTCAGCCCGAACCGCAGCAGCGCCCCGTGCAGGGACTGGTTGGCGAGTCCGTCCGGGGTCGCTCCCAGCCCGGCGCCCGCGATCTGCTCGATCCAGTACGTCCACGAGTCGTCGGGCATCGCGGCCCAGGCGAGGGCGGAACACGCGGCGAAGGTGGCGCCGGCCGACACCGCTGCCTTCCGGCGGCCGGTCAGCCACAGCAGCGGGGCGAACAGCAGCACGGTCGGCTGGAAGGCGGCCCCGATGCCGATCAGGATGCCGCTGGCCCGTTCCCCCCGGGCCGCGAAACAGCCGAGCAGCACCAGCAGCACCGGGATGATGCTGGTCTGGCCCAGGTACAGGGTGTTGCGCACCGGCAGGGACAGCATCAGCAGGCAGACCGCCACCGGTGCGGCGAGTAGCGCGGTGCGGCGGGACACCGGCCCGGGCAGGGCGCGTGCGGCGACCAGGCCGAGGGCCGCCACGAGCAGGAGGGTCCCGAAGGTCCAGCCCCAGCCGAGGGCTTCCTCGGCCGCGTTCGCGAACGGTTTGAGTACGAGTCCGTTGAACGGGGTACCGGTGAACTGGTCGTTGTCGTAGACCGACCCGGGAACGTGCAGCACGCCGTCCGTGCCGATCCAGGTCCCCAGGTCGGTGAGGCGTTCACCGGGCGGCTGTCGCACTATCACCGCGACCTGTCGGACGGCGAGCAGCGCCGCCATCAGCCACAGGCCGATGCGGACGGCCGCGATCCGGGGGTGCACCGCCGTTGCGGGCGGCCCTCCAGGTCTCGCTGCTCGTGCCTCTCCTGGTCCGTGCTCCGTCTCAGCCACGCCGCGTCGGCCCTCCCGCCCCGTTTCGCTCACTGCGCTCATCGATGTACGGCCTGTCTCGATGGGCCGACCCTAAGAGGCTCGCATTGCCCGTGCGAAGAGACGCAGGCAACCCCCGCTTCACCTGACAGCCTCTTTACTTTTGATCGGACGACGATAGTGGGGAAAAGGCTCAGCGCTGAACGCGGAATGCGATCTTGATCACACTCTAGCCGGTTCGTACGGGCCGTCCTCCGGGCGTTTCCCGCCTTCCGGGGGGCGCGGTGCGCAGGGCGCGCGACGGGCGCCGCGCCCCCTCGTTCCGCGGCGGCTCCGGCATTTCGGCCGTGCGCCCGAACCACCCCACCGGAGGACCGGGCGTCCGATCGAGGGCACCGGGGGCGGAGCCGGGATAGGTTCTGTGAGAAACACGACTGAGCGGGACCGAGGAAAGCGGGGAGTCCGTCACATGGCCGAGCAGGAGCGTTGGGACGCCGTCGACGACTACGTCACGTCCGCACTGACCCTCGCCGACGAGGCGCTGGACGCGGCGCTGGGCGACAGCGACGCGGCGGGGCTGCCGCAGATCGCGGTCGCCGCGAACCAGGGCAAGCTGCTCCAGCTGCTCGCCGAGGTGCAGGGCGCGCGGAAGATCCTGGAGATCGGGACCCTCGGGGGGTACAGCACGATCTGGCTGGCCCGAGCGCTCCCGGCCGACGGCCGACTCGTCACCCTGGAGTACCAGGCCGCGCACGCCGAGGTCGCCCGGCGCAACCTCGCCCGGGCCGGGCTGGACGGGGTGACCGAGGTCCGCGTGGGCGCCGCCCTGGACACGCTCCCGCTGCTGGAGGCCGAGGGCGCGGGCCCCTTCGACTTCGTCTTCATCGACGCTGACAAGGTCAACAATCCGCACTACCTCGACTGGTCGCTGCGGCTCACCCGGCCCGGCTCGGTCATCGTCTGCGACAACGTGGTCCGCGGCGGGGCCGTCGCCGATGCGGACAGCACCGACCCCGCCGTCGTCGGGACCCGGGCGCTGATCGACCGGGTGGCCGCCCGTCCCGAGTTGAGCGCCACCGTCGTCCAGACGGTCGGCACCAAGGGGTACGACGGCTTCCTGCTGGCCCGCGTCACCGGCTGAGCCCGGCCCGCCGCCGGGCCCGCCGTCCCGACCGGTTTCACACCTCGTGGTAGAAGCCGACGTTGACCGAGCGCGGCCCGGTGCGGTCCAGGATGACGACCTCGCCGGAGGAGCCCGGGGGAAGCGGTGAGGTGCCGCCGTAGGGGAGCGGCTGCGAGGGGCCCCGGCCCACCGTGAGCCGTACCTCGGAGGATGGGTCCACCTGGGAACCGCGCAGCCAGGACACCGTCCAGCTCCCGTCGGCTCCGCAGCGGAACTCCAGATGGGTCCGGGACACGAACAGCCAGTCGCCGGGGGTGGCGAGGCGACACACGCTCCGGTCCCGGCCCACCCGCAGGACCGACCCCGCGTCGCTCGTCTCCTCCGCCATCAGCATGCCCGCCGTGGCGCCCGCGTCCGCCTCCGACAACGTGGCCATGGTCAGCTCAAGCACCTGGTGCTCCTTCGTTCCGCCCGGCCCCTGGCGTCGGCCGTGGTCAGTCCCTGTGGTCAAGGGGGAGGGTCGCACAGCCCGCGACGGTAGGGGAGCCCCCGCAGTTCCCTGCGGGTGCGCGGTGGTTGCCCGCGCAGTTCCCCGCGCCCCTTGGGTGCGCTCCGGTGGGCGTGCGCTGTCCCTTGCGGGTGCGCTGTTGTTCTGCGCCGTTCCCCGCGCCCCTTGGGTGCGTCCCTCGGGGCGTGCGCTGTCCGGCGGGGTGCGCGGTGGTTGCTCGCGCAGTTCCCCGCGCCCCCTGGGTGCGTCCCTCGGGGCGTTCGCTGTTCAGCTAGCTGCGCGGTGGTTGCCCGCGCCCCTTTGGGGCGCCCCGTACCGCACGCCCTGGGCGGGGCGCACTTGATCAGGGGCGCGGGGAACGGCGCGGGCAACCACACCGCACCCGCAGGGGACACCGCACCCGCAGGTGCCGAACAGCCGAGTACCCCGCGCCGAAAGGCCGGTCCGATTGGCGGAGCCCGCCCCGGGGAACACCCTGATCTGGTGTGCGACCAGAACGGACGCCCGTACGGCGTTCCACGGGGAGGCGGTTGAAGGCATGACCGAGCGAGTGGAGCACGGACAACTGTTCATCGGCGGAGCGATGGCCGACCCCCTCGGCAGTGACGTCATAGAGGTGGTGTCACCCCACACCGGCGAGGTCTTCGCCCGGGTCCCCCACGCATCGCGGGCCGACGTGGACCGAGCCCTCGCCGCGGCCCGAGCAGCCTTCGACCACGGACCCTGGCCCCGAGCGGCCCTCGCCGAGCGCCTGGAGGTCGTGAGCCGGATCAGGGACGGCCTCGCCGCGCGGCACGAGGAGATGGCCCGCCTCATCACGTCCGAGAACGGCACCCCGTACACGTCGAGCGTGCACATGCAGGCCCTCGCCGCGCTGAGGGTGTGGGACGCGGCGCTCCTCGTCGCCCGGGACTTCGTCCACGAGGAGCCCCGCGCGGGAGCCTCCGGCCGGCTGCTGGTCCGCAGGGAACCCGTCGGGGTCGTGGCGGCCGTCGTGCCCTGGAACGTCCCCCAGTTCACGGCCGCCGCGAAGCTCGCGCCCGCGCTGCTCGCCGGCTGCCCGGTCGTCCTGAAGACCTCCCCCCAGACCCCGCTGGACGCGTACGTCCTCGCGGAGATCGCTGCCGGGGCGGGGCTGCCCGAGGGGGTCCTGTCGATCCTCTGCGCCGATCGCGGCACCAGTGAGTACCTGGTCGGGCACCCGGACGTGGACAAGGTGTCGTTCACCGGCTCGGTCGCCGCGGGCAAACGGGTGATGGAGGTCGCCGCCCGCAACCTCACACGTGTCACCCTGGAGCTGGGCGGCAAGTCGGCCGCGGTGGTGCTGCCCGACGCCGACGCGACCACCGCCGTCGCGGGCATCGCCCCCTTCGCCTGGCTGCTCAACGGCCAGGCGTGCGTGGCCCAGACCCGCATCCTGGTGCCCCGCGCACGGCACGACGAGTTCGCCGACGGCTTCTCGGCCGCCGCGAACGCCCTGCTCGCCGGGGACCCCCTGGACCCGGCCACCGAACTCGGTCCGCTGGTCGCCGAACGCCAGCAGCGGCGCTCCCTCGACTACATCCGCCTGGGCCGGGACGAGGGCGCGAAGGTCCTGGCCGGCGGCGGCCGTCCCCGGGGGTTCGACCGGGGCTGGTACGTGGAGGCGACCCTCCTCGGTCAGGTCGACAACTCCATGCGGGTCGCCCGGGAGGAGATCTTCGGCCCGGTGGTCTGTCTGCTCCCGTACGAGGACGAGGAGGAGGCGGTGCGGATCGCCAACGACTCCGCGTACGGACTCTCCGGCAGCGTGTGGACGGCCGACCCGGAGCGCGGGCTCGACGTGGCGCGCCGGGTGCGCACCGGGACGTACTCGGTGAACACCTTCGACATCGACGTGCTCGGCCCGTTCGGCGGGTACAAGGACTCCGGCCTCGGGCGCGAGTTCGGCCCCGAGGGGTACGCCGCGTACTTCGAGCACAAGACGATCCACCTGCCCGCGGGGTGGGACGGCTGACCCCCTCGCCGGGCGGGGCTCAGTGGCGGCCCGCGCAGGGCGGGTCGAGCAGCCGACAGGCCGTTTCGACGTCGTGCCGCACCTGCTCGATCGACGCCCGCCCGGACAGCCAGGCGATGAGCACCGAGTGCCAGGTGTGCTCGATCACCCGCACCGCGGCCGTCCGCTCGGGGCCGAGGTCGTCCAGGCCCGTGGCGTCCACGATGATCGCGGTGGTCAGCCGGCACACCTCTTCCACTTCGGAGCTGACCGACCGGTCGGCGAACGTCAGGGCGCGCACCATCGCGTCGGCGAGGTGCGGTTCCCGCTGGAGCGCACCGAACGCCCCCATCAGGGCCTGGGCGACGCGCTCGGCGGGACCGTCCCCGGCGGGCGGTCGCTCGCGCAGCGTGGCGTGCAGGCGTTCCAACCGGTCCCGCATGGTGGCGACCAGCAGATGGACCTTGGACGGGAAGTAGCGGTACAGGGTGCCGAGCGCGACGCCCGACAGCTCCGCCACCTCCCGCATCTGCACCGCGTCGAAGCCGCCCCGGCCCGCGAGCCGCGCGCTGGCGTGCAGGATGCGGCGGCGCCGGGCCTCCTGGCGTTCCGCGAGGGGCGGTGCAGCGGCGGTCCGCCCACTGGCGTCCCCGGGTCTGGCGTGCGCTGTCATCTACCCGATCGTCCCGTTCCGTGGCCGTCGTGGAGGTCCGGGCGCAGCCGGCCCCGCTCGCCCGGAGGCTTCCCGGACCGTACGGCATGGTAGGGCGCCGCGTCGTGGCGCGAATCACCCGAACCGCCCGGCCACGGAGGGCTACCAGCCGGTAGATTCAAGCTTCTTGAACGAGCGGGTCTGAAACTTGTTCTACATTGCCGCCCGCGCATAGGGTCGCCGGTGTACGCCGCGAGAAGGGGGCCACGAGTGACCGCTGAGGCGATGGAGGCCCGCCCCCGATCGGGAGAGGACCCCTCGACCGGTCGGCCCGACGGCACACCCTCCGGACAGTGGGGACAGCGGCCGCTGCGGATCGCGCTGCTCAGCTACAAGGGCAACCCCTACTGCGGGGGGCAGGGCGTCTACGTCCGCCATCTGTCCCGCGAACTGGTCCGCCTCGGCCACACCGTCGAGGTGATCGGCGCCCAGCCCTACCCCGTGCTCGACGCCGTCGATGGCGAGGGCCATGGCGATGCCGACGGCGACGGACCGGGACGGCTCTCGCTCACCCCGCTGCCGAGCCTCGACCTCTACCGCGAACCCGACCCCTTCCGCACCCCCGCCCGCGACGAGTTCCGCGACTGGGTGGACGCCCTGGAGGTCGCCACCATGTGGACCGGCGGCTTTCCCGAACCGTTGACGTTCTCGCTGCGCGCCCGCCGCCACCTGCGCTCCCGCCGCGGAGCGTTCGACGTCATCCACGACAACCAGACCCTCGGCTACGGGCAGTTGGGCGATCTGGGCGCCCCTCTGGTCACCACCGTCCACCACCCCATCACCGTCGACCGGCGGCTGGAGATCGACGCCGCCGCGGGCTGGAAGCGACGGGCCTCCGTCCGCCGCTGGTACGCGTTCACCCGGATGCAGAAGCGGGTGGCCCGGCGCCTCCCGTCGATCATCACCGTCTCGGGCAGCTCGCGCCGCGAGATCATCGACCACCTCGACGTGCGCGCCGGCCGCGTCCACGTCGTCCCCATCGGCGCCGACACCGACCTGTTCACCCCCGACCCGTCCGTCGCCGAGGTCCCCGGCCGGATCGTCACCACCTCGAGCGCCGACGTCCCCCTCAAGGGCCTGGTGCACCTCATCGACGCGTTGGCGAAGCTCCGCACCGAACACCCGGACGCCCACCTCGTCGTGGTCGGCAAGCGCGCCGAGGACGGCCCGGTCGCCCGGGCGATCGAACGGTACGGGCTCGACGGCGCCGTGGAGTTCGTCAAGGGAGTCAGCGACAGCGCACTCGTCGACCTGATCCGTTCCGCGCAGATCGCCTGCGTCCCCTCGCTGTACGAGGGCTTCTCCCTGCCCGCGGCCGAGGCCATGGCGACGGGCACCCCGCTCGTCGCCACCACCGGCGGGGCGATCCCCGAGGTTGCGGGACCCGACGGCGAGACCTGCCTCGCGGTGCCGCCCGGCGACCCCGGCGCCCTCGCCACCGCACTGGGCCGCCTCCTCGACGACGGGCAGCTGCGCACCCGACTCGGGGCCGCGGGCCGCGCCCGGGTCCTCGACCGGTTCACCTGGGCGCGCGCCGCCGAAGGCACCGTCGAGCACTACCGCACGGCCATCGCCCGCGCGCACACCGGCCGGGGCGGCGCCCCGGCCGCACCGACAGGCACCGGCCGCAGCACGGCCGTCGCCGCCAGGGGGATCAACCGCTGATGCTGACCGTTGACTTCACCCGCTTCCCGCTCGCCCCCGGCGACCGCGTCCTCGACCTCGGGTGCGGTGCCGGACGCCACGCCTTCGAGTGTTACCGGCGCGGCGCCCGGGTCGTCGCCCTCGACCGCAACGGCGAGGAGATCCGCGAGGTCGCCCGCTGGTTCGCCGCGATGCGGGAGGCCGGGGAGGCGCCCCGAGGGGCCACCGCCACCGCCATGGAGGGCGACGCCCTCGCCCTGCCCTTCCCCGACGCCTCCTTCGACGTGGTCATCATCTCCGAGGTGATGGAACACATCCCCGACGACAAGGGCGTCCTCGCCGAGATGGTCCGCGTGCTGCGGCCCGGCGGCCGGATCGCCGTCACCGTGCCGCGCTACGGCCCCGAACGGATCTGCTGGGCGCTCAGCGACGCGTACCACGAGGTCGAGGGCGGCCACATCCGGATCTACCGCGCCGACCAACTACTCGCCCGGATGCGGGAAGCGGGCCTGCGCCCGTACGGCAGCCACCACGCCCACGCCCTGCACGCGCCGTACTGGTGGCTCAAGTGCGCGTTCGGCGTCGACAACGACAAGGCGCTGCCGGTGCGCGCCTACCACAAGATGCTGGTCTGGGACATCATGAAGAAGCCCCTCGCCACCCGGACCGCCGAACGGGCCCTCAACCCGCTGATCGGCAAGAGCTTCGTGGCCTACGCGACCAAACCGCACCTCCCGCCGGTGGACGCCCCGTGACCACCCCCCGCACCGAGCACCTGGTGCTGCCCGGAGTACTCACCGCGGCGCAGGCGGCGGCCACCGTACGGGCCCTCCTCGCCGTCCAGCGACCGGACGGCGCCATCCCCTGGTTCCGCGGCCACCACCTCGACCCCTGGGACCACGTCGAGGCCGCGATGGCGCTGGACGCCGCCGGTGAACACGAGGCCGCCGCCCGCGCCTACGCCTGGCTCGCCCGCCACCAGAACCCGGACGGCTCCTGGTACGCGGCCTACGCCGACGGCGACCCCGACGACGTCACCGACCGCACCCGGGAGACCAACTTCTGCGCGTACGTCGCGGTCGGCGTCTGGCACCACCACCTCGCCACCGGCGACGAGGAGTTCCTCGACCGGATGTGGCCCACCGTCCACGCCGCCGTCGAGTTCGTGCTCGCCCTCCAACAACCCGGCGGGCAGATCGGTTGGCGGCGCGAAGCCGACGGCACCCCCGTCGCCGACGCCCTGCTCACCGGCAACTCCTCCGTCCACCAGGCCCTCGGCTGCGCCCTCGCCCTCGCCGAACGGCGCGGGGAGCCCCAGCCCGAGTGGGAACTCGCCGTCGGGGCGCTGCGGCACGCGATCGGGCACCACCCCGAACGGTTCCTCGACAAGGACCGCTACTCCATGGACTGGTACTACCCGGTGCTCGGCGGCGCGGTGACCGGCCCGGCCGCCCGACAGCGGATCGCGGCCGACTGGGACCGGTTCGTGGTGCCCGACCTCGGGGTCCGCTGCGTGTCCCCCAACCCCTGGGTCACCGGCGGGGAGTCCGCCGAACTCGCCCTCGCCCTGTGGGTCGCGGGCGAACCGGACCGGGCACGGGAGGTGCTCGCAGCCCTGGGCCACCTGCGCGACGAGACCACCGGCCTGTACTGGACCGGCTACGTCTACGCGGACCGGGCGATCTGGCCGGCGGAACAGACCGCCTGGACGGCCGGCGCGGTGCTGCTCGCCGTGGCCGCGCTCGGCGGCCACGAGGCGACCCGCGCGGTCTTCACCCCCGAGCGACTGCCCCGGGGCGTCACCCCCGCCTGCTGCTCCTGAGCGCGCGCCGCCGCGCCCTGACACCACATCAGGAGGCGTACGCGGAACGGTCCGAAGACCCGAAAAGGGGCGAGGGCCCACCCGCATTGCGGATGGGCCCTCGTCGTACCGCTGTGGGGGGATCAGCCCCGCTGGATGCCCGAGGTGTCCTGGAGGACGCCGCGGCGACCGTCCTGGGTCTGGGCGATCAGGCCCGGACCGCGCTGTTCCACGGCCAGGTACCAGGTGCCGGGGGCGAGCTCGGCGATCGGGTTCGGAGAACCGTCCTCCGGGTACAGGGGCCGGGGAACCGGAACCGCGAACCAGAACGGCGAGAAGTCCCCGCCGGACGGCTGCGGTCCGGGCGCCGGAGTACCCTGCTGCGGCTGGCCCTGCGGGGCGCCGCCCGGCGTACCGAACGGGCCCGGCTGCGGCTGGCCGCCGAAGGCCGGTCCGCCGGCGCCCCCCGGGTACCCGTAGCCACCGGCCGGCGGCTGCTGACCGTAGGGCTGCGGGGTCGCCGGTCGCGGGGCACCGAGCAGCGGGGCCTTGAGCGCGGGCACCAGCGGAGTCGCCACCGCGGCACCGGCGAGCACCACGGTCGCGATCAGACCGATGATCAGACCCGTGCCGGCGTCCGGGGTGAGGGCGCCGTTCCCGTCGAACGGGCCGGCGGGGTCGAAGATGTTCCCCAGTGCGCTCCACGCCGAGAAGACCGCGAACGCGACGCCGAACTGGCCGAGGTCGAGCCCCACGACCTTCCGCGGCTGGGACTGGGTGTGGGCGAAGACGATGACCACGGCGGCGATGATGCCCGCCAGGTACATGCTCATCAGGGTCGGACCGCTGTCCCAGGCGTTCGGGTACTCGGTGCTGTCACTGGCCCCGTCGATCGAGTACGTGTCGAGGAACGACGCGATGAAGAGCAACACCGCTGCTCCGATCACCACGCCATCGCCTCTAGTGAGGGAGCGGATGTTCACTTCAGGAAGGTCCTTCGTCCGTCGTCTGGTCGGTCGCTGGTGAAGGGGGTTTTGCTGTCGCCCACGTGCGTGGGCGGAGCGGGGGGTGACCCTCCATCGTAGGCTGACCCTATCGTCGGCCCGGCGAAGGAGTCTGCCAGGCCGGGGCAGGGCATACTACCCACGCAGAAAACTCATGATTCCCTCAGCGATCCCCCGCGCCGCCTTCTCCCGCCACGCTCCGTCGGTCAACCGGGCCGCGTCCTGGGGGTCCCGCATGTTGCCGCACTCGATGAACACCTTCGGCACCCGCGAGAGGTTGAGCCCCCCGAGGTCGTCGCGCACGTCGATGCCGCTGCCGCCGCCGAGGTAGTTGGCCGGCTCGCTACCGGTGGCCAGCGCGAACTGCCGGCCGATGCGTTCCCCCAGGTCACGGGAGGGCCCCACGATCGCCGCGGTGTCGGCGGCCCCGGCCTTGACCCGCGCGGGCAGGATCAGGTGATGGCCGCGGTTGCCCCGGGCCGAACCGTCCGCGTGGACGGACACCACCGCATCGGCACGGGCCTCGTTGCCGATGCGGGCCCGCTCGTCCACGCACGGCCCCCAGGCACGGTCCCCGTCATGGGTGAGGATCACGGTCGCGCCCAGCTCCCGCAGCCGAGCGCGGAGCTTGCGCGACACGTCCAGGGTGAAGTCCGCCTCCCGGTAGCCGCCCGGGCCGTCGCTCGTCGTCGTTCCCGTGGCGTCGCACGCCTTGCGCCCGGTGCCGATGTCGACCTCCCGGTCGATCTCCTGGGCGTGCTGGAAGTTGCCCGGGTTGTGCCCCGGGTCGACGACGACCACCTTGCCCGCCAGCGGCGCCTTCGCCGCGGGTCCCCCAGACCCGCCGGACCCGTTGACGGGTGCCCCGCCGGACGGGGACGACCCTGCCGCCCCTTCGCCCCCGTTCTTTCCGTCCACGGAGGCGGGACGACCCTCGGGGGAGCCCTCCTGCGCCAGGGCGAGCCCCGCGACGAGCGCCACGGGCAGCAGGACGGCCGCCGCGAGAAGGGCCCGGCGGCGGGTGCGGCGACCGGCCTGCGCGGGGACGGAGCCGGGCTCGGGACGTGACTCGGGACGGGGTGCTGAACGGTCTTCTGGGTGGGACACGGCAGCGACTCTAACCCCGGGTCAGCCGCTGGAGCTGGTGCGGCGCAGCACGCGCAGGGAGCCCGTCACCCCGATCTCCTCGAAGGCGCCGGAGGCCAGCGCCCGGAGGTAGACCCGGTACGGCGCCTGGCCGGTCATGATGTCCACCGGGTCCGGGAACACGTCGTGGATGACCAGCAGGCCCCCCGTCACCAACCGCGGAGCCCAGCCCTCGTAGTCCGCGTTCGCGTGTTCGTCGGTGTGCCCGCCGTCGATGAAGACCAGCGCGAGCGGCGTGGTCCACACGGCCGCGACCTGCGGGGAACGGCCCACCAGGGCGATCACGTGGTCCTCCAGCCCCGCCAGGTACAGGGTGCGGCGGAACTCCGGGAGCGTGTCCATCCGGTCCACCTCGGGATCCACCGTCTCCGGATCGTGGTAATCCCAACCGGGCTGCTGCTCCTCGCTGCCCCGGTGGTGGTCCACGGTGAGCACGGTGCCCCCCGCCGCCCGGGCCGCGTCCGCCAGCAGGATCGTGGAGCGACCGCAGTACGTGCCCACCTCCAGCAGGGGGTGCCCCAGGGCCGCCGCCGTCCGCGCGGCGGCGTACAGCGCCAGCCCCTCGTCGCGGGGCATGAACCCCTTCGCCTTCTCGAAGGCGGACAGGACTTTCCGGGCGGGCAGTGCGGTCGTCGCCTGGTGCATCGGGGCTCCGTGGGTCATGGGGCGGGCCGGACGGTGCGGGCCGCCGGTGTCGCCGTCATGCTGGCACACCCGGCGGGCGATCCCCGGGCACCGCGTCACTCAGGCCGTCGGCCCCGCGCCGGCCCGGACCAGCCGCCAGACCTCGGCGAACAGCTCGGGGAGCGTGCCCGGAAGCAGCTCGAACTCCCGTACCTCGCTCCCGTCCTCGCTCAGCCGCGCGCCGATCAGGGGCGCCTTCCAGGCCTCCATCGGCGGCAGCGGCTTCTTGCCGTGCGCCCACGGGCCGGGCAGGAAGAGCCTGCGTCCCGCGCGCGGTCTGCGGTCCTCCACCACCAGGTCGTGCGCCAGCAGCTCCGCCGCGGCCTTCGCATGGCGGGTCGGCGTCCAGGCGTTCCAACGCCGCACCTTGCGGTCCGACGGCACCGGGAGCAGCAGCAACTGGAGGTGGAGGGTGGCGGCGTCCTCGGACAGGTCGAGGGTCGCGGCGACCTCGGCGACCAGCTCGGGGACGCAGGCACGCGGGTCGGACTCGTAGCGGCCGGGCGGCAGGTCGTCGGCGAGGATGCGGGCCGTGACGCGGTCGCAGGTGCCGTCCCGCAACCAGTCCCGGCGTCGGCTTCCGCGATTGCCGCGGATCACACCGGAATGCAGGAGCCGGGCCGGTGAGTCACCACCCGCCAGCACCTTGCACAGCTGACGGACGACCTCCGGTGCCGCCGTGCGCACCGGGTCCCCGGCGGGGAGGTCCGCGTACGCCCACGGCAGGCCGGCGAAGACGGCGTCCGCGACGGTGTCGGCGTCGTAGCGGCCCATGACGTCCCAGGCGGTGCGCAGGTGGCGGTGCTCGGGCGGGCACGGCCACAGCCGCAGGGAGAAGCCCGGCGGGAGGGTGGCGTTCGCCGGGTCGAGGAACAGGTGGCACAGATGGGCCGCGGGCATCCGGGTCTCCAGCGCCACCGCGGACCGCCAGGTGTCCCACGGAGGGTGCGGGCGGGTGCCGTGCCGTTCGGTCCAGGCCGCGGCGGTGCGCTCCGCGACCCGGGCGAGACCGTCCGGCTCCCACAGGTCCGCGGGGTCCTCGGGCAGCACGTCGGCGAGCAGCGCCAGCCGGTCGTCGTCGTTCAGCATCGACAACTCGCCCCGTGCCGATTCGAGTTCGGCCGCGCCGAAGCCGAACACGGAGCGCTCGTGCGCATCGAGGTAGGGCACGAAGTGGCTGCCGGCGCCGGGGTTGCCGGCCAGGACGAGCGCCGCCGCCGGACGGCTGAGGCCGGTCGCCTCGGCCAGCGCCCGGGCCGCGTCCCCCTCCCAGGCGACCGGGCCGCGCTTCCGGACCAGCTCCACCAGGCGCGACAACTGCTCCGGGGTGCCCCAACCGCGGTGGCAGTCCTCGGCGTACAGCGGCTCCTCGGGGCGCGGGACGACCTCGCCGCCGGGGAGCACCGCCTCGAAGTAGTGGGTGTGGCGGGCGGCCGGCAGGTACAGGCCGAAGGAGACGCCCTGCCGGTCGCGGACGGTGAAGGAGGTCGTTCCGGCGAGCCGGCCCAGCCGGAAGCGGTAGGCCGGGTCCGCGAACGGCGTCCCCGCCCACATCTCCAGGAAGTCGATCAGCACCTCGCGGCGCCCCGGTCTGGTCGCTGCGGAGGCCGCGCGCAGCGCGAGCGCGCCGGGGCGCCCCACGAGTTCCGTCCAACTGCCGGCGGCGGGCGGCCGGACCTCCCCTTCGCCCGGGCCCGGCGCCCAACTGCCCTCGACGTAACGGCCGGTCCGGGCGATGTCCGCGAAGGACGTGCCGTTCCAGCAGCCCCCTGCTCCGACGAAGCCCTGGAGGGCGTCGATCTCCTTCATGCCTCCGATCATGACCGGCCCCACTGACAACGGCGGGTGGCCGGCCGCCCTAGGCTTCGCCCCCGTGACCACCGAGCCGGACTTCCTCCACGCCACCCGTACCTCCTACGACACCCTCGCCGTCGACTACGAGGCCCGTGCCCGCGGCGAACTCGACGCCAAGCCGATGGAACGCGCGCTCCTCGGGCTCTTCGCCGAACAGGTGCTGGCGGCCCCCTCGCCGCTGCCCGTGCTGGACGTGGGCTGCGGCACGGGCCGGGTGACCGCCCACCTCACGGACCTCGGGGTGCCCGTCACCGGGGTCGACCTGTCCCCGGGCATGGTGGACGTGGCCCGGGCGACCCACCCCGGGTGCACGTTCACGGTCGGGTCGATGCTGGACCTCGACGTGCCCGACCACAGCCTCGGCGGTGTCCTCGCCTGGTACTCGACCATCCACGTGCCCGACGACCACCTGCCGCGCGCCCTCGCGGAGTTCGCCCGGGTCCTCGCCCCCGGCGGTCAGCTGTTGCTCGGCTTCCAGTCGGGCACCGTGCCGCTGCGGCTCAGCGAGGCGTACGGGCACCCCGTCGCCCTCGACTTCCACCGCCGCACCCCGGAGCGGATGGCCGAACTCCTCACCGCGGCCGGCCTGTCCGTGCGGTCGACCACGCTGCGGCAACGCGATGTGGACGGGCCCTTCCCCGAACGCGCACCGCAGGCCTTCGTGTTCGCCCACGCCCCCGCGGAGCCCCACGGCACGGGGTGAACCGAGAGCGGGCGGGCGGACGTCACCCCGGGGCCGTCACACCGCGGGCAGTCGTCGGGCCACGGCCGTACCCAACTCCTCGGCCCGCTCGCACGCCGTGGCGGCCTTCCAGGGGCCCCGCACGGTCACCGCCACCAACTCGATCGTGCGCTCGCCCCGGCTCCCCGGGTACGCACGGTGCTGGACGCGGACCACGCACGACCCCTCGCCCGCCTCTCCGGGCGACACCGCGCCGGGTCGCCCGCCGAACCGGGCGGGGGAGCCGTCGTCGGTGAGCGAGTTGTCCCGGTCGAAGTCGAGGCCCACCGCCACGTCGTCCGTGTCGCCCGCCCACCCGCACCCCCAATGCGCGAAGTCGGGGTGCCCGTCGTGCGGGTCGATCCCGGGGACCACGGCGAGCGCCGCCGCGTCCAGCAGCCGGCAACCGTCCACCCGGGCCAGTGAAGCGGCGGCGAAATCGGCGGGCCGCTCCGGCACCGGACCCCGGTTCAGGACCTCCGCCGCGTGGTCGACCGCGGTCCGGGCCAGGGTGCAGAGTGCGGGCGCCCCGGCGGCCTCCCGTTCCACCGCCAGCCAGACCTGGTTGCCGTCCGCGAGCTGGAGGTTGCGTACGCATTCACCGCTCTGCGCCGGGAGTTCGGCCACCGTCACCGCACCCGTCTTCCGCCGGGGCACGTGCGCATCGAACTCGACCGGTTCGCCGGCGAAGTCCACCTGGATGTCGGCGAGCAGTTCGGCGCCCCGCCGGCCGTCCTCGTCACGGGCGTACAGCAGCACGTCACAGCGGTCGAACGCCCCGTACACCGGGTGCTCGACGGCGGACCCGTACGCGGTGAACGCCGCCGGGTCGAGCAGGGCGCACGGATCGGCCGCCCGCGCCTCACCCAGGACGGCCCGCGGGCCGGACGGCCGGTCCGGGTCACTCCCCGGGCGGTCGGACCACCAGGGCACCCCCGGGCCGAGGCCCACCGCCAGGACCAGCGCGCCCACCACAGCGCGCACGACGGGGCGGGTGAACCGGCGTGTGAGCCCAGCCCGCGCGGGGAGCGCACTCGGGGGCAGGGGCGCACGCGGTTCCTCGGCCTCCTCAAGCGGTGTCGCCGGGGCGGACGACCAGCCCTGGGTGTCCCCGGACCCGTTGGTGACGGTGAACCCCGCCGCCTGCGGCCACACCGGCACCCCGGCCCCGGCGCGCCCTCCCGGCCCGGGCGCACCCCGCGCGGGCAACGGCGGGGCGACCGGGCCGGCTGCCCCGCCGAGCATCGCGGACGCCTCGGCCGCGTCGGGACGGTCACCGGGTTCCGCCGCCAACAGCGCCGTCAGGACCCGGGCCAGGACCCCCGCGGCCCGACGCGGCGGATCGACGGCGCCCTGCTGGGCCCGGGCCACGTACACCACGGGGTGATCTGCCTCGCCGTACGGGGAGCGCCCCTCGACCGCCGCGTACAGGGTGGCGCCCAGACCGAACACGTCGGACGCGGGCCCGGCGGTGATGCCCCGGGCGACCTCCGGGGCCAGGTAGGGCGGCTTGCCCCGGACCGAGAGCGTGTGGCTGCGGACGTACTCCCGCCACAGGGCCCGGGAGATCCCGAAGTCGGTGAGCTTGGCCAGCCCCCCTTCGGTGACCAGGACGTTCTCCGGGGTGACATCGCCGTGCACCACGCCCTCGGCGTGCGTCGCGACCAGCGCATCGGCGATCTGCCGGCCCAGCGCTGCCACCCCCGCCCCGTCGAGGGGCCCGCCGGTACGGACCATCCGGGCGAGGCTGTGCCCCGGGACGTACTCCATGACGATCCAGCAGGCGGGTCCGGTCGTCACGAGGTCGAACACCCCGACGAGGTGGGGGTGGACCTGCCGACCGCCGTTGCTGGCCTCGGCCTTGAGCCGGCGCCGCGCCTTCGCGCTGTCCACCCGGGCGCTCTTGACGGCGACCCGACGGCCGAGCAGCTCGTCGTGGGCGAGCCAGACCTCGCCCATTCCGCCCGAGCCGATCAGCCGGACCAGACGGTACCGGTCGCTGATCCGTTGTCCGGGCCTAGCCATCTCCGTGTCCCGCCATGTTCCTGCTCCCCGCGGTGGTCGGGCCGGGCCGCCGGTCGTGGAGCGGCCCCGCGCGACGGAGCGTAGGGGAGCGGTGCGGCAGCGGACGGAGGGTTGCGGGGACCGCCACGGCACACGGGAAGCGCGCGGGGGCGCGGGCTCTGGACGCGCGCAGGGCGGGCCTCCTCCGGGCGCGCCGGCGAACACACGGGTGGGGGACAGGTTCTTCAACGGTTCTTCATCACCTCCGTCCTACCGTCGCCCTGCCCGACCACGGGGGAACGCGCGCGGCCGGGCGACAAGGAGGCGGGGCGGCGGGGTCTGACCAGCCCCTCCGCCCCGCCCGTGAACCAGGGAAGGACACCCGGTAGTGAGGCACACGACGAGGAACCCGGCGGGACGACCGGGGGCGGCACGGCGCGGAGCACCGGGCCGGTGGGCGCTGGTGACACCCCTGCTCCTGCTGGCCCTGACCGCCTGCGGCGCACAGGACGACGGCCCCGGGGTGCCCTCGGTGAACAGCGGTGCGAAGGCCGGGTCCGACGCGAACGCCGAGGACGAGATCACCCGGTACCTGGAGGCGCAGAAGAAGTACGTCCGCTGCATGGAGGAGGAGGGGTTCACGTCCAGTGACCCGGACTCCAAGGGGCGCTACGAGTTCGAGGGCGACCCCCGGGCCCTGAAGGCGGACCCGGAGTTCGCCAAGGCGCAGAACACCTGCAAGCACCACTCCCTGCCCGTGCCCGCGGAACTGGAACGGCGCAACGAGCCGAAGCCGAGCGCCAAGGAGATCAAGAAGCAGAAGCGTTACGCCACCTGCATGCAGGAGCAGGGCGCCCCCGACTACCCCGACGTGGACGCCGAGGGCCGCTCCTCCCAGGAGGAGTGGAACCAGAACAGTTCGGGGGCCAAGCGCGCGAGCCGGATCTGCGAGCCGATCCTGGGCAACCCGACCCTCCCGCCCGGCGGGGCCCGGGGCTGAGCGATGACGGACACAGGGACGGGTCAGGACCCGGAGAGGGCCGCCGGGACCCGGACGGGACGCACGCGCGGGGTGCGCGGTCGGTCGGCCGGCCCGGGGCGCCGCCGGACGCTCCTCGTGGTGTCCGCCGCCGTCGTGGTGGCGGTCGTGGCGGGAGCGGGGGCCTTCGGGCTCGACCTCGGCGGCGGCGACGGGGCGGACGCCGACCCGGGGCGGGCCGGCTCGGTGGTGGAGGTCGCGCGTCGCACCCTGGTCGACCAGACCTCGGTGGACGGCAAGTTGGGGTACGGCAAGGAGGTCCCCGTTCCGCTCAAGGCGACGGGGACCGTGACCTGGCTGCCCGAACGCGGCGACCTGGTCAGCCGCGGCGAGACCCTGCTGAAGGTCGACGACCGGCCGGTGGTGCTGCTGTACGGGGCCCTGCCGATGTACCGCGCGCTCGGCCCGGGTGGCACCGGCTCCGAGGGGTCGGATGCGGAGGGTTCCGGTTCCGCAGGGTCCGGGGGCGGAAGGGCCGGGGACTCCGTCGAGGGGACGAAGGGGATGGACGTACGGCAGTTCGAGTCGAACCTCGCCGCGCTCGGCTACACCGACTTCACCGTGGACGACGAGTACACCGCCAAGACCGCGGAGGCCGTCAAACGCTGGCAGCGGCACCTGGGCGTGCCCCGGACGGGCCGGATCACGGTCGGGGACGTCGTGTACGCCTCCGGCCGGATCAGGGTCGGCGACGTGGGCGTCCGGATCGGTGCCGAGGCCACGTCCGAGGCACTCTCCTACACCGGGGGCGCCCGCCGGGTGACCGTCGACGCCTCGGCCGAGGACGGAGCCTGGGCCACCCGCGGCACCGAGGTCACCGTCGAACTGCCCGGAGCCGAACCGGTGGACGGCAAGGTCTCGTCGGTGGGCAAACGGATGACCGCGGCCGAGGGCGGCGGGGGAGAAGGCGAGGGCGGCGGCGACACCGGGCGCGGGACCGCGACCTTCCCCGTGACGATCACCCTCGACGACCCGAGCGCGCTCGGCCGGATGGAGAGCGCACCCGTCACCGTCCGCTACGTGCGCGAGCGCCGCGCGGGGGTGCTGTCCGTGCCCGTGTCCGCGCTCGTCGCCCTCGCGGAGGGCGGCCACGGCCTGGAACTCGTCGAACCCGAGGGCCGTTTCGTGGCGGTCCGCACGGGACTGTTCGCGAACGGCATGGTGGAGGTCCGCGGCGCAGGGCTCCGCGAGGGCCTGAAGGTGAGGATCCCGCAGTGACGGACGTCGTGCGGTTCGAGCGGGTCTCGAAGACGTACCCCGCGGGGGTGCACGCGGTCGAGGACGTCGACCTGTCCCTCGCCCCCGGCGAACTCGTCGCCGTCGTCGGCCCGTCCGGTTCCGGCAAGTCCAGCCTGCTGAACCTGATGGGCACCCTGGACCGGCCCACCACCGGCCGGGTCCTCGTGGACGGCCACGACACCGCCGCCCTCACCGACCGTGAGGTGTCCGCGCTGCGGGCCCGGCGGATCGGCTTCGTGTTCCAACAGTTCCACCTCGCGGTCGGCGTCCCGATCCTGGACGCCGTCGCCGACGGGCTCCTCTACGCGGGGGCCGCCCCCCGCAGACGGCGGGCCGAGGCCGCCGAGGTGCTCGACCGGGTGGGTCTGGCCCACCGGACGCAGCACCTGCCGCACCAACTCTCCGGCGGCGAACGCCAACGGGCCGCCGTCGCCCGGGCGGTGGTCGGCGCGCCGGCGCTGCTGCTCGCCGACGAGCCGACCGGCAACCTCGACTCCGCGTCCGGCGCCGCGGTCCTGGCACTGCTCCGGGAACTCCACGGCTCGGGCACCACGGTCGTCGTCATCACCCATGACCGGGAGATCGCCGCCGGTCTGCCCCGACGGATCGAGATGCGGGACGGCCGACTGGTCAACGACACCGGAGCCCGTACCGGCACCGGCACCGGCAGTAGGGTCGACCGCCCGGCCGGTGCGGCGGTGCTGCGGTGACCGGGCGGCGGGACGTGCTGCGGCCCGCCCGACTGCGGGGACGGGACCTCGTCCGACTCGGCGGCACCGGTCTGCGCACCCGTCCGCTACGGGTGTTCCTGTCCGCGCTGGGCGTCGCCATCGGGGTGGCCGCGATGATCGCGGTCGTCGGGATCTCGGCTTCCAGCCAGGCGGAGGTGGACCGCCGGCTGGACGCGCTCGGCACCAACCTGCTGCGGATCGAACCCGGTCGCGACGCGGAGGGCCAGCAGACCCGGCTGCCCGCCGAGGCCACCACGATGATCCGCCGCATCCCCCCGGTGCTGCGGGCCGACGCCACGGGGCTGACCTCCGCCCGCGTCTACCGCAACGAGAACATTCCGGTGGGCCGCACCGGCGGGATCGACGTGGTCGCCGCCGGCCGGGGGCTGCTGCCGGTGATCGGTGCGGAGGTCGGGCGCGGACGCTGGCACGATCCGGCCACCGAACGGGCCCCGACGGTGGTGCTCGGCGCGGAGGCGGCACGGCGGCTCGACGTGAGCGCGCCCGGCACCCGGCTCTGGCTGGGCGGCCGGTGGTTCTCGCTGATCGGGGTGTTGCGCCCGGTCCCGCTGGCTCCGCAGATCGACCGTTCGGCGCTGGTCGGCGCCGGGGCCGCGGAACGGTACCTGGAGCACGACGGCACCCCCACGACGGTCTACGTACGGGCCGCGGAGGACCGGGTGAACGAGGTCCGCGCGGTCGTCGCCGCGACCGCGCACCCGGAGCGGTCCTCCGAGGTGTTGATCTCCCGGCCCTCCGATGCGCTCGCCGCCCGGGAGGCCACCGAGTCCGCGCTGACCGGACTGCTGCTGGGGCTCGGCGGGGTCGCCCTGCTGGTGGGTGGCGTCGGGGTGGGGAACACCATGGTCATCTCGGTGCTGGAGCGCCGTTCCGAGATCGGACTGCGGCGGGCGCTGGGAGCGACCCGTGGACAGATCCGCCTCCAGTTCGTGATGGAGTCCCTGCTGCTCTCCGTGCTCGGCGGGGTCGCCGGAACGGTGTTGGGGGTGCTGATCACCGCCGGGTACGCGGTGTCGCGGGAGTGGCCCGCGGTGGTTCCGGCCTGGGCTTCGGCTGCGGGCACCGGATCGACGCTGGTCATCGGGGCCCTGGCCGGGCTGTATCCGGCGGTGCGGGCCAGCCGGCTGGCGCCCACGGAGGCCTTGGCGGGCACCTGATCGCCCCCGGCCGTCCCCGTGCCGTCAGCTACCGTCCCCGCCGGTCGGTGCGGTCGGTGCGGTCGGTGCGGGCGGCGTGTCGGGTGTACGGGGCGCCGGGGGAGCGGGGAGCGTCACCGTGAAGGCGGTGCCGCGGCCGACCTCGCTGCTGACGGTGACGGTCCCGCCGTGGTCCGCGACGATCTGCCGGGCGATGGGCAGCCCCAACCCGCTGCCCCCGGTGGCCCGCCCCCGGGCCCCGTCCGCCCGCCAGAAACGGTCGAACAGGTGGGGCAGTTGGTCCGGGGGAATCCCGCTCCCGGTGTCCCGCACCACCAGGCCGACCCCGTCCGCTCCGCCGGGCCCGGCCGCGGGGTGAACCACCCGCAGCGTCACCCGGCCACCGCTCCCGGTGTGCCGTACCGCATTGCCGACCAGGTTGGACAGTGCCTGCCGCAACCGCGCCGGATCGCCGTGCACCGGGGCCGGAACCGGGTGCGCAGCGACCTCCACCGCGACGCCCGCCTCGCCGGCGAGGGCACGGTGGGCCGTGGCGCAGGCCGTCAACAGGTCCCGGGCGTCCAGGTCCGTGCGGTGGTAGGTCAGCGCTCCAGCCTCGGCGAGTGCGAGGTCCTGGAGGTCGTCCACGACGCGCTGCTGCAACATCGCCTCCTCGTGCAGGGAGGCGAGGAGCTCCGGGGTGACCTCCACGAACCCGTCCTGGATCGCCTCCAGGTACCCCCGCAGGTTGCCCAGGGGCGTGCGCAGCTCATGGGCGATGTCCCCGATGAGCTGCCGCTGGCGCCGCTCGCTGGCCGCCAACGAATCCGCCATCCGGTTGAAGGAGCGGCCCAGTTCGCCGATCTCGTCGCTGCCGGAGGCGGGGACCCGCTGCACGAGTTCCCCTTCCCCGAGGCTGCACGCCGCCGCCGTCAGGGCCTTCACCGGCCGCAGCACCGCCCGACTCAGCAGGAGCGCCCCGAGCACGGCGGCCCCGGCGACCCCCAGCGCGGCGAGCACGGCCGGTTTCCGCTCGACCATCAACCCCGCGTCGTCGAGGGCACCCAGGGACACCCGCAGCGGTTGGGGACCGACCGTGCCGGCGCGGGTCACGAACACCCGGTCCACACAGTTCGCGGCCTCGCCCAGGGGAACGTCCACACACTGCTGGAGGGCGTCAACCACCGCGTCGAGCTCCCTCGCGGACGCGTTCCGCAAGGTGCAGGAGCCGCTCTGCTCGCTGCCGCCGGGGCCCCGGTACACCGGGATGCCGAGGTCGTCACGGGTGAGCTCCGGCTCGATGCCGGAGCGGGCCAGGCACTCGGCGAACGCGACGGACTCCGGGTACGCGGCGATGGGGCCGATGCTCTGCTTCACCAGGGCCCCCGAAACCGCCACGGGCTTCGGCCGGTCGGTGAGCCGCGGTCGGGGGTCGACCAGGATCGGCGGTGCGGCTCCGGCGGGGCGGGGCGTGCGACCGGCCAGCGCGTCCGAGTCCAGGGCGTTGTCGCCCGCCTCGTCCTGGATCCTGATGCGCTGACCCGTCTCCTCGGCCAGCGCCCGCAGGACGTCCGCCACGCCGTCCCAGGTGCCGTGGCGCACCGCGTGATGGCGCAGCCGTTGGTCGATGACCCGGATGTCGGCACGGTCGGCATCGGCCGACTCCTGCACCTGGCGCGAGACTTGACGCAGCGTCAACCAGGCGGTCGCTGCGGTGGCGGCCACGGCGACCAGCATCAGGAGCGCCATCAGCCGGACCCGGAAGCTCATGGGCGCGCCGTACCACCGTCCGTGATCCGGTAGCCCCGCCCGTAGACCGTCTCCAGGTGTCGCGGGTGCGTCGGGTCCTGCTCCAACTTGCGGCGCAGGTTCATCACATGGGCGTCCACCGTGCGTTCGAGGACGTCGTGGTCGAAGCCGAAGGCCCGCTCGATGATCTGGGCCCGGGTGAAGACCCGGCCGGGCTCCCGGGCCAGTGTTTCGAGGATGCCGAACTCCTTGGACGTCAGTGTCACCGTCCGACCCGACAGCCGCACCTCGAAGCGGACGGTGTCGACCTCCATGCCGCCGACCCGCAGCACCGCGGGCTCCCCGTCCGTCGCCTTCCCGGATCGTCGTAACAACGCTCTTACCCGGGCGGCGAGTTCGCGGGGGCTGCACGGTTTGGTGAGGTAGTCGTCGGCGCCGAGGTCGAGCCCCAGCAGGATGTCCTCCTCCGTGGTGCGGGCGGTGACCAGCAGGATCGGCACGTCCGACTCGGCGCGCAGGATGCGGCAGATGTCGAGTCCGTCGATCCCCGGCAGCATCACGTCCAGCACCACGAGGTCGGGCCGGGCGGTGCGCGCCCGGTCGAGGGCGGCCCGGCCGTCGCCCGCCACGTGCACGGCGTGCCCGTCCTGCTCCAGGTAGATGCGGATCAACCCCGCGTGCTTGGCGTCGTCCTCGGCGACCAGGATGCGTGCGCCCAAGGTTGTCTCCGCTCCCGTGGTGGTTGCGGCCACGGTAGTACAGGCGTACGGGCCGGTCCGCCGCTCGTGGGCGGACCGGCCCGCGGGCCCCGCCGGCAGGGGCCCGCTCCCCGGCGGGTCCGTCCCCACGACAACCCGCCGGCGGGACGGTGCCCTGCACTGCCGCGACGACCCGGCGCGGTCGGCCTGGACGACGAGGATGGCAGCAGGGGCGGGCGGCGACCCGGGATGCTCAGAGGTCCGGCCGGGTGCTGCGGTTCACAGGTGCGCAGTGACCAGGGCGACCACCCGCGCCTTGTTCGCGGGACCGATCCAGGTACCGACGATCTTGCCCCCCTTGAACACATGGAGTGTGGGGATCTGGGTCACCCCCTGCTTCTCCGTCGTCTGCGGGCTCTCGTCGATGTCGAGCCGGGCGACGGTCAGCCGGCCGGAGTACTCCTTCGCCACCTCGGTCAGCACCGGGTCGAGCGCTCGGCAGGGGGCGGACCACTCGGCGCGGAAGACCGCCAGCACCGGCCCGGCCCCCTTGACCACCTTCGTCTCGAAGTCCGCGTCGGTCACGTTGATGACGGTGCCTGCCATGGGACCAGTCCTTTCACAGGTACGGGGGAAGGAGCGCGGCCCGGCGAGACGGCATGAGCCGAAGCCGGTGATCAGAGGCTGCCCCGCAGCAGGTGAAACCGTGTGATACCGATGCAATAGGTCCTGATCCCTCTGGCGTATGGCCGACGGGACCCTCTTGCGCTCCCCGGCAGCCTCCTGGCTGCGGCCGGCATTCATACAGACGTGTGAACTTGCGACGTGAGTACCCAAGGACCATGCGCTACGGTCATCGGCCGGGCCGCGCGCCCCGGGTGCCGGTCACGACCCTCCGGCCTCGGAGAACGCGTCGCGAAGTTGCAACCGGCCACTCAGTGCCCGGCGCCGTAGTAGCCGCCGAGTTGGTCACGGTAGGCGGGATCTCCGAGGTGTCGGTCCTCGTCGAACTCCGGGGACGCCTTGATCTCGTCCTTCGTCCAGGAGACGTGCAGCGTTCGCCCGTCGTTGTCCACGCGGGAGACGGTCGCCGCCGGAAGCATCACCTTCCGGCCGAAGATCCACACTCCGGTGTCCACGACGAGGTACTGCGAGCCGACCTCGTTGGAGAACTCGTCCACCTTGCCGATGTGCCCGTCCGACGCCTCCACCCGGTATCCGGAGAGGTCGTCGTCCCGGGTGTGTCCGGCGGTGGGCAGGTAGTTCCACAGACCGTTGAGCATGAGGACTCCTTGAGTGAGAAGAACGAAGGACGAAGAACGAAGAAACGGGGCGAGCCGGTGCCGGACCGCTACCAGCGGTACCAGCGGCCCCGGCCGCCGCCGGGTCCGGCCGGGCGGACCAGGAAACCGATGAGCCACAGCACCAGGACGACGGCGGCGACCCACCACAGGACCTCCAGCGCGAATCCGGCGCCGAAGAGCAGAACGACGAGAAGAAGAGCCAGTAGGAGCGGAACCATGTCGTATCAACCTCCGAAGCCTCGGGTGCCCCCCGAACGACGGACCACACGGAGAAGCACCCGTTCCTTCCGTACCGCCGGGCCGCGGAGCACGGAAGGGGAACCGGTCCGCGTGCGGTGCCGGGCCCCGGGGCGCCGGTCACCGCCCCTGCCCCGGGCACCACACTGGAACGCGTTCTAGGATGAGGAGGTCGGAGGAACCCGTGCGGGACACCCCGGGTTCCCGGGCCAGCCGGACGCCGTCCCGTGAAGGGGAACCACAGCATGCGCGCAGCCGTACTGCACGAGACCGGGCACGACGAGCTGGAAGTCCACGACGACGTCGAGGCGGTCGGTTTCGGTCCCGGCAAGGTGCGCGTCCGGATCCGGGCCGCGGGGCTGTGTCACTCCGACCTGTCCGCCATGGACGGCACCCTGCGGCAGCCCGCGCCGTTCGTCCCCGGCCACGAGGGCGCCGGCGAGGTCATCGAGGTGGGGGACCGGGTGAGCAGCGTCCGGCCCGGCGACCGGGTGCTGATCAGTTGGCTGCCGGCCTGCGGCGGGTGCCCCCCGTGCGGACGCGGTCAGACCCAGCTGTGCCTGACCGGGTTCAGGAACGCCCGCACCCCCAACTTCCGCCGCCCGGGCGGACCCATCTTCGGGTTCACCGGGACCGGGACCTTCGCCGAAGAGGTCGTCCTCGACGCGGCGAGCGCGGTACCGATCCCCGACGACGTGCCCTTCGACATCGCCGCCCTGATCGGCTGCGGGGTCACCACCGGACTCGGTGCGGTGCTCAACACCGCCCGGGTCCAGGCCGGTTCGTCGGTCGCGGTGATCGGCTGCGGCGGGGTGGGACTCTCCGTGGTCCAGGGCGCCCGGCTCAGCGGCGCCGCCCGGATCGTCGCGGTCGACCCGGTCGCCTTCCGCCGCGATTCGGCCCTGCGGTTCGGCGCCACCGAGGCGGTGGCCCCCGACGAACTCGCCGACGCCACCCAGCGGATCACCGGGGGCGAGGGCTTCGACTACGTCTTCGAGGTCGTCGGCCGCTCGGACACCGCACGCACCGCCTACGACACCACCCGGCGCGGCGGGACCCTCTGCGTCGTCGGCGCGGGCGCCCCGGACGACTTCCTGCGCCTGAGCATGTTCGAGCTGTTCTTCCACGAGAAGCGCATCCTGCCCTCGATGTACGGAGGCGGGGACGCCGTGCGTTCGTACCGGCGGACCGTCGAACTGTGGCGGGCGGGCCGGGTCGACCTGGAAGGACTGATCACCCACCGGGTGCCGCTGGCGCACATCAACGAGGCACTGGAGCAGATGCGCGCGGGCAGCGCACTGCGCACCTCCATCGAGTTCTGAACGTCCGGATTCCCGGGGTCCGCGGTGCGTTAATGAGTTGACCGGGTGGTGCGGGCTGGGCAGGCTCCGGAGAGGACCTGGACGAACGTCTCATCGCCGGTGGAGTGCCCTACCCGACCGGCGGGCCGGGGCAGCGGGCCGGCAGATCGGAATGACCGAGGGATGACTTCCCACCTCCACGCGCTCCGCTTCGACGCGAACGACCCCCACCGCCTGGCGCGCTTCTGGGCCGGGTTCCTGGACTGGGAGCTGACCGACGACTCCCACGGCGACCCCGTGCTCCTGCCGAACGACGACACCGGGTTCCGGATCGGGTTCCGTGCGACCCGGGAGCGCAAGAGCGGCCAGAACCAGCTGCACTTCGACCTGACGAGCCGGTCCCTCGACGACCAGCAGCGGACCGTGGCGCGGGCGCTCGAACTCGGGGCCCGCCACCTCGACATCGGCCAGGGCGAGGTGAGCCATGTGGTGCTCGCCGACCCCGAGGGCAACGAGTTCTGCGTCATCGAGCCGGGCAACAACTTCCTCGCCGACTGCGGGTTCATCGGAGCGCTCGCCTGCGACGGTTCGCAGGAGGTCGGCTACTTCTGGAGCCGCGCCCTGGGCTGGCCGTTGGTCTGGGACCAGGACCAGGAGACCGCGATCCGCTCGCCGCACGGCGGCCCCAAGGTCACCTGGGGCGGTCCGCCGCTGCTGCCGAGGACCGGCAAGAGCCGACTGCACTTCGACCTCGCTCCGCCCGCCGACGGCGACCAGCGGGCGGAGGTCGACCGCCTCGTCTCCCTCGGGGCCGAGCGGATCGACATCGGCCAGGGCCAGGTCGGCCCTGTGGTGCTCGCCGACCCCGACGGCCGAGAGTTCTGCGTGCTGCCGCCCGAGTCGCCGCTGACCCGACCGGCCCGCCGCTGACGGAGCACCGCGCCGGCCCCGGACCCCGCACAGGCCAACGGCCCCGCGGGGCGGGGCCGTTGTGGTGGATCGGACGGGCGGGGGGTGTCGCTACGGAACTCCCCCCGCCCAGAGGCGCTACGGCGTCCTCCCGCTACCCCTCCTGGGAGGAGTTGGTCCTGCGGTGCCGGCCGTGCGGCTCTTCCTCCTGGTCGTGGGGGGCCACGGCCCCCCGGTGCCGGCCGTGGCCGTCGTTCTCCACGGCCTCACGCGGTTCGGCGGTCGGGTCCGTCTGGGTCTCGGTCATCGGAAAGGTTCACCCCGTCGAAGGATCTTCACAACAGCCGGGTGATTCTAGCCGGCGGCCCGTCAGCTCCCGAAGGGCACCCGCCCGGTGAGGGGCGCCTGTTGTAGGGGAACCGGCCGGGCGGCGCCCACCCCGCCCTCGCCGCGACCCCCTCCGGGCGCCGTGCCCGCGGGGCTTCCCGCCGGGCCGACCCCGCCGCGCGGTCGGCGGCCCGCTCCGGTGCCGGGCGGCGCTCCGGCCACCCCCGCTCCCCAGACCGCCCCGGCGCCCGGCCAGACCCCGGATCCGGGGGCGCACCGCACCCTCGTCCCCCCGCCCCCGGTCGGCACCGTGACACCGGGACCGCCCTCGCCCGCAGTGCTCCCCGCTGCCACTGAGTCCCCCGGGCCACCCGGGCCACCCGGGTCCGGTGGGGAGCCCGGGCGTGGCGGGCCGCTCGGGCGGCCCGCACCGTCACCCTCGTTCCCGACCGGCGACTCAAAGGCCCCGAGGGCCCTGAGGGATCCGAGGGCCCCGAGGGACTCAAGTACCCCGGGGTGCTCCGGGGCCGCAGCAGCGTCCGCCGCGTCCGGGGCCGTCGTACGACGGTCCGCGCCCCGCACGTTGCCCGTGGGGCTCGCCGCCGCGAAGACCGTACCCGCGGGATCCGCCGCGAAGACCGTACCGACGGATCCCGCGGCGAGCGCGGCCGGCGTCAGCCGGGCGACCCCGCAGGGCACCGCCCCGGTGGCGTACGGCAACCGCAGCTCCCCGTCCCGGGTCCACCGTCCCGCCCCGGGGAACCACCCCCGGGGCGGGCGCAGTCGGCGAACTCCGGGCAACGCCGGGCGCCAGACGCCGAGCCAGGTGCCGCCCGCCCCGTCGACCCGCAGGGCGACCCCGCAGTCCTCCGGTGCGAGTGCCTGGCCCGGCTGCACCGCGAACGGCGTCACCGTGTGTCCGGGCAGCCGCAGGCACTCCGGGAAGCGGACCGGGAGGGTGCTGCCCAGCACGCCCCAGCCCAACCGCTCGCACCCGGGCGACGGGGCGTCCGAACGGATCAGCAACAGCCCGCTGTCCGGGTCCGCGAGCAGCAGCCGATCGGTGCTGTCCTGCGCGATCTGGAGCAGCGGCGACACGGCACCACCCCGTCCCAGGTCGACGGCGACCGCCTTGGTCCGGCCGCCGGACTCCCGGTCCAGGGCCAGCAGGCGCCCCGTCCGGTCGAGCCAGGCCCCGCCCGTGCAGCGACCCGGGACCTCCGCGACCAGTTCGGGCCCGTTGCCGCCGCCCGCCACCAGCCACACCCGGCTGGCGCGCCCGTCCGCGTCGAGCGCATAGGCGCGGCTGCCGCAGGGCGCCGGCGGCAGCAGGCTCCAGCGCGCGGTGGCCGGCCCCCGTTGCAGCGCACCGAGCCGTACCTCTCCGGTCGCGGGGCCGGTCGGGTACACCAATGCGAACTCGTGCCGGTCCGCGACCGACCGCCGCAGCAGCACCCGGCCGTCCGCCATCGGTTGCACCTCGGTGTCCGCCTCCTCGGGCTGGCGACCCGGCAGCGGTACCGCGTACGGCTCGGGGCCGTCCAGCGTCCAGCGCTCGGGGAACCAGCGGTCGGCCGAGCCGGCCGCCAGGGCCAGTCGAGCCGCGTAGCCGCCGTCCGCGGCGATCACGAGGGCGTCCGGCCTCGTTCGGGCTCCCGGCGGTGCGGGGGCTGTTGATGGGTCGTTCTCGGCGGTGGTCTCGCCGGCACGGACCGTCATGATTCGGTCACCTCCGGCGACGAAGGTAGGTTTTCGCACGCACGGCCGTGGCACGCGTCGCCCGAAGACCACCACAACGGGTGGTCATGGGGCGTTCCGTGTGGGACGCGGTGCCGTTCGTGCTGGGTGTCCGTCCTGTGGGACGGCCAAGTGCCCCGCATCGGCAAGCGCTTAAGGTAAGGCGAACCTAACTTCTTGTTGTGGAGTCGTCATGCCCCTGACCCGCCGCGGCACCACCGCGCTCGCCCTCGCGGTCGCCGCCGCCCTCGCCCTCACCGCCTGCGGCTCCGACTCCGCCACGGAGTCGGGCTCCGGCCCCACCGGGACGGACCGCAAGGCCGGTGCCGCCACGGGGCCGGTGGAAGAGGACTTCGCCAAGGTCATCGAGCAGACCGCCGCACTGGGCACGGACGCCGCCCCCGGCGAGTTCCCCCGTACCGTCAGGCACGCCATGGGGACGGTCGAGATCCCCGCCCAGCCCAAGAGGGTCGTGGTCCTCGACGTCGGCGAACTCGACAACGTCGCCTCGCTGGGCGTCGAGCCCGTCGGCTACGCACCCACCGAAGGCGACGCCCGACTCCCCTCGTACCTGCGCGAGAAGGCCGGCGACCCGAAGAGCGTCGGCACGGTCAACGCCCTGAACCTGGAGGCGATCGCCGCCCTCAAGCCCGATCTGATCCTCGGCACCCAGTTCCGCCTGGCCAGCCAGTACGCACAGCTGAAGGCGATCGCCCCGACCGTCCTCTCGCTGCGCCCCGGCTTCCCCTGGAAGGAGAACTACCTCCTCAACGCGGCGGCCCTCGACCGGACCGCGCAGGCCCGGGCGGGCCTCGCCGCGTACGAGAAGAAGGCCGCGGACCTCGGCCGGGACCTCGGCGGCGACAAGCCGACCGTCACCATGCTCCGGTACATGCCGGGGGAGATCCGCCTCTACGCCAGGGCGTCCTTCATCGGCACCATCCTGGAGGACGTCGGGATTCCGCGCCCGAAGAACCAGCAGGCGGACCAGCTGTCCACCAACGTGTCCACCGAACGCATCGACGACGCCGACGCCGACTGGATCTTCACCGGCGTCTACGGCGACCCCGCGAAGACCGACCGGTCCCAGGTCGAGGACAGCCCCCTGTGGGACGGTCTGGGCGCGGTCGAGGCGGGCCGGGCCGAGGACGTGCCCGAGGAGACCTGGTACCTCGGTCTCGGGGTCACCGCCGCCCACGAGGTCCTGGACGACCTGCGCGGTCATCTCCTGAAGTGAGCGCCCCTCCCCGTCGGCGCCGACGGGGATCGGCCGTCCGGCGGAGCGCGCGGGGCAGGTAGCCTAGCTCCGTGCCCCGCCTGTCTGAAGTCATCGCCGCGCTCGACGCCCTGTGGCCCCCCGAGCGGGCCGAGGGGTGGGACGCCGTCGGACCCGTCTGCGGCGACCCCGACGCCGAGGTGCGCCGGGTCCTGTTCGCCGTCGACCCCGTCCAGGAGATCGCCGACGAGGCGGTCCGGCTCGGCGTCGACCTGCTGGTCACCCACCACCCGCTCTACCTGCGCGGCACCACCACCGTCGCGGCCTCCCACTTCAAGGGCCGCGTCGTGCACACGCTGATCAAGCACGACGTGGCGCTGCTCGTCGCCCACACCAACGCCGACCGCGCCGACCCGGGGGTCTCCGACGCCCTCGCCGGTGCCCTGGACCTGAGGGTCACCGGCCCGCTGGTGCCCGATCCCACGGACCCGACGGGCCGCCGCGGCCTCGGCCGGATCTGCGAACCCGACCGCCCGATGACCGTGCGCGAGCTCGCGGCCCGGGCCGCCGAGCGGCTGCCCGCCACCGCGCAGGGCATCCGGGTCGCCGGCGACCCCGACGCGCCCGTCCGGACCGTCGCCGTCAGCGGCGGCTCCGGCGACAGCCTCTTCGACGACGTGCGGGCGGCGGGCGTCGACGCCTTCCTCACCGCGGACCTGCGCCACCACCCGGTGTCCGAAGCGCGGGAGCACAGCCCCCTCGCGCTGCTCGACGCCGCCCACTGGGCCACCGAATGGCCCTGGTGCGAGCTGGCCGCCGCCCAGCTCGACACGATCTCCGACCGGCACGGCTGGGGACTGCGCACCTACGTCTCCCGCACGGTCACCGACCCCTGGACCGCCCACGCGGCGTCCGCACCACCACTCGTCACCACCAACGACCCGGGAGCCCCCAACTGAACGCCGCGCCAGCCGACCAGCTCCGACTCCTCGACGTCCAGGCCCTAGACGTCCGGCTCCAGCAGCTCGCCCACAAACGGAGGTCGCTGCCCGAGCACGCAGAGATCGAATCGCTGGGCAAGGACCTCGCCCAGCTCCGTGACCTGCTCGTCGCCGCGCAGACCGAGGAGAGCGACTGCGCCCGGGAGCAGACCAAGGCCGAGCAGGACGTCGACCAGGTCCGTCAGCGCGCCGCCCGCGACCAGCAGCGGCTGGACTCCGGTGCCGTCTCCAGCCCCAAGGACCTGGAGAGCCTCCAGCGCGAGATCACCTCGCTCGCCAGGCGCCAGGGCGACCTGGAGGACATCGTCCTGGAGGTCATGGAGCGCCGTGAGTCCGCCCAGGAGCGGGTCACCGAGCTGACCGCCCGGGTCACCGCCGTGCAGGCCAAGACCGACGACGCCACCGCCCGCCGGGACGCCGCCAGCGGCGAGCTCGACGCCGAGGCGGCGACGGCCACCAAGGAGCGCGGGCTGATCGCGGCCACGATCCCGGCCGACCTGCTCAAGCTGTACGACAAGCTGCGCGAGCAGCAGGGCGGCATCGGTGCGGCCCGCCTCTTCCAGCGCCGCTGCGAGGGCTGCCGTCTGGAACTCAACATCACCGAGCTGAACGACGTGCGCCGCGCGCCCTCCGACACGGTCGTGCGGTGCGAGAACTGCCGCCGCATCCTGGTCCGCACCGCCGACTCCGGCCTGTAGGGGAAGCGTTCGTGTCGTCTGCGGTGCGGGAGTTCGTGGTCGAGGCCGACGGCGGTTCCCGGGGCAACCCGGGTCCCGCGGGCTACGGCGCCGTCGTCATCGACGCGGCGAGCGGGGAGGCCCTCGCGGAGGCCGCCGAGTACATCGGTGTCGCCACGAACAACGTCGCCGAGTACCGGGGGCTGATCGCGGGGCTCCGTGCCGCGCACGCGCTCGACCCCGGTGTCCCGGTGCGGGTCCGGATGGACTCCAAGCTCGTCGTGGAGCAGATGTCGGGCCGCTGGAAGATCAAGCACCCCGACATGAAGCCGCTCGCCGCCGAGGCCGCCGCGGTCTACCCGGCCGGGCGGGTCACGTACGAGTGGATCCCGCGCGAGCACAACAAGCACGCGGACCGGCTCGCCAACGAGGCGATGGACGCCGGCAAGCGGGGCGAGCAGTGGTCGCCGTCCACCTCCACCGCCGACCTCGGCGAGGTCCGTCCGCCGGTGCGCGAGCCCGGTGACGCGGCGGCCGGCGCGGCGAGGGCGCGCGCCGCCCTGGCCGCCGCCGCGGGGACCGCCGCATCGGCGTCGGAGGGCGCCTCCTCGGCCGGGGAGGTCAAGGCCCGTGCCGACCTGCGGGCCGCGCAGAACATCAGTGCCGCCGCCCCGAACGGGACCCGGCAGGCGCCGAGCACCGGTTGGGGCCCCTCCGCCGACATGGGCCCGCCCGCGACGTTCGTGCTGCTGCGGCACGGCGAGACGCCGCTGACGCCGTCCAAGGTGTTCTCCGGCAGCGGGGGCGGCGACCCCGCGCTGTCCGAGGTGGGCCGTGCACAGGCGGCGCTCACCGCCGAGGCGCTGGCCGCCCGGGGCACCGTCCAGGCGATCGTCTCCTCACCGTTGAAGCGGTGCCGGGAGACCGCCGGGGCCGCCGCCGACCGGCTGGGGCTGCCGGTGGCCGTCGACGACGATCTGCGCGAGACCGACTTCGGGGCCTGGGAGGGCCTGACCTTCGGCCAGGTCAGGGAGGAGTACCCAGACGACCTGACGGCCTGGCTCGCCGATCCGGCGGTCCGTCCCACGGGCGGCGGCGAGAGCTTCCTCGCGGTCGCCGAGCGGGTGGAGCGGGCGCGGGACCGGCTGCTCGCCCGGTACGCGGGCCGCACCGTGCTGGTGGTCACCCACGTCACACCGGTGAAGACCCTGGTGCGTCTCGCACTGGGGGCCCCGCCCCAGGCCCTGTTCCGGATGGAGCTGTCCGCCGCAGCGCTCTCGGTCGTCGCCTACTTCCAGGACGGCAACGCGAGCGTGCGGCTGCTCAACGAAACGTCCCACCTGCGCTGACGGCATGCCGTCAGCGCAGGTGATCAGCGGGCGGTGGCCAGTGCGGCGGCCTCGCGGGCCAGGGCCTCGACGCGGTCCCAGGCGCCGGCCCGCACCTCGGCCTCGGGGAGCATCCAGGAGCCGCCCACGCACGCCACGTTGGGCAGCGCCAGGTAGGACGGGGCCGTCGCGACGCCGATGCCGCCCGTGGGGCAGAAGCGGGCCTGTGGCAGCGGTCCGGCCAGGGACTTGAGGTAGGCGGTGCCGCCGGCGGCCTCGGCCGGGAAGAACTTCATGTCGCTGACCCCCCGCTCCAGCAGCGCCACGACCTCCGAGGTGGTGGACACCCCCGGCAGGAACGGCACCCCGGACTCCCGCATCGCGTCCAGCAGCGCGGGCGTCCAACCGGGGCTGACCAGGAACTGCGCCCCGGCGGCCACCGCGGCGGCCACGTGTTCCGGACGGGTCACCGTGCCGGCCCCGACGATCGCGTCCGGGACCCCTTCGGCGACGGCCCGGATCGCGTCCAGCGCCGCGGGGGTGCGCAGGGTCACCTCGATGGCCGGCAGTCCGCCGTCGACCAGGGCCCGCGCCAGCGGTACGGCGTCGGCGGCGTCCTGCACGACGACCACCGGAATGACCGGCGCGAGGTCCAGCACGGAGGTCGGAGCGGAACCGCGGGCACCGGAGGCGGGCGGGGGCGGGGCGGGCTGCGAGGAAGTCATGGCGCCCATCCTGCCGCCCGAGGAGCAGCATGCGCAAAGCGTGTTGCGCATGCTGCAACGTGTTAGTGGATCTCGGTCACCACGACGTCCAACGACCACGGGGCACCCGCCCGCGCCGGCGGCTGCGCCTCCACCAGGTACCCGAGGTCCCGCAGCGCCCCCACGAGCTCCGCGGGCCCCTTCGGCTCCGCACCCGCGGACAGCAGGCTCCGCACGATCCGCCCCTTCGTCGCCTTGTTGAAGTGGCTCACCACCGACCGCTTCTCCACCCCGTCCACCACCTGGGCGTGCAACACCCGCACGGTCGCCGTCCGCGAGGCGACCTCGCCCTTCGGCTTCCAGGCCGCCGCGTACGCCGACGAACGCAGATCGAGCACCAGGCCCCGGTCCGCCGCCGTGGGCAGCACCTCGGCCATCACCGGCCGCCAGAAGGCGCCCAGCGCGCCGAGCCCCGGCAGCTTCACGCCCATGGCACACCGGTACGGGGGAATCCGGTCGCTGACGCGCACGGCCCCCCACAGCCCGGAGAACACCAGCAGCGAACGGGTCGCCCGCCGCTTGGCCGCCGCATCCAGCGACGCCAGGTCCAGCGCGTCGTACAGCACCCCCGTGTACAGCTCACCGGCCGGTCGGGCGCCCGCCGTGCGCAGCGTCGCGTTCTTCCCGACCTCCGCCCGCTGCCCCTCGCTCAGCCCGAGCACCGCCCGCGCCGCGTCCTCGTCCCCCAGACACAGCCCGACCAGCGCGTCGAGCACCGCCTCCCGCGCCGGCGCGAGCCCCGCCAGCGACAACCCCTCCGCCTTCAACGGGGCTCCCCGGCCGGCGGCGGCCTTGCCTTCCGACGGCGGCAACAGCACGAGCACGGCTTCTCCAGTGGCGCGAAGTGACCGGGGCGACCGACCCCGGCCGCCCAGCCTAAGCGCTCCGCGGCCCCCCGCCCGGCCGCGGCCCGCGGTCAGAGACCAACGTCCCTGGCCCAGGGTGCGGCCGACCGTTTAGGGTGCGTACGCGGGGGTTTTGTCGCACGGTCGGCCTGGGTGCGGACCGTCCCGGCGCAAGGAAGGAACAGACCGTGCCGTTGCCACAGCCCCCGGTGCCCGTCCCGGCTCGGACCGCGCTCACCTGGGACGTCACCTTCCCCGCCCCCACCGCCCCGGACCAGCCGCCGCGCGCCGCCGCCGAGGGGGTCAGCCCGGCCCTGCTGCGCCGGGTGGCCGGATTCCAGCGGGCGCAGCTTACCGACGCCCGCTTCCTGTGGTGCGAGGACGGCGACTGGGCCCTGTGCCACCTGGAACTGAGCACCGCGCCCCAGGAGGAGCCCGTCGTCACCCTGCGGACCACCCCGCTGACCGGGCCGCCCTCCGGGCTCACCGCCCGCGAGGTCGACATCATCTCGCTGGTCGCCCTCGGACTCTCCAACCGCGAAATATCCAGCCGCCTCGGCACCAGCATCCGCACCGTCACCACCCAGGTCGAACGCCTCCTGAAGAAGCTCGGCCAGGACTCCCGCGCCGGACTCAGCGCCCTCGCCGTGGACCGCGACCTCATCCGGCTGCCCATCCCCGGCGGGGTCGAGCACCGCTCCGGCATCCGCGTCCTCGACATCGAACGCCACGCCGCGACCGTCGTCGGCCTCCCGGTCGCCCGCCGCAGCCGCCGTCACCACCCCGCCACCGGGCGCGCCGGACGGGCCACCGTCCGGATCGGCACGATCGTCGTCGCCGGGGCGTTCGCCGCCGACGGACGGGAGTCCGCGCGCGGCGCCGCCCTCGCCGTCCGGGACATCAACGCACTGCGCCACGACCACGGACGCTCCGTGGAGCACCTGACCGTGCACATCGACCCCTTCGACCCCGCATCGGTCGAAGACGCCCTCGCCGAACTCGCCGAGGCCGACGTCGACGCCGTCACCAGCAGCTACGCCAGCGCCCTGAGCCCCGCCGTCTTCGGGTTCGCCGCCGACTTCGGGCGGACCTTCCTGCACACCAACACCTGGACCCGCAGCGTCGACGCGGTCCGCGCCGACCCCCGCCGCCTCGGACACGTCTTCCAGACCTGCCCCTCGGAGACCGCGTACCAGTCCGCCCTCCTCGCCTACCTGCGCGGTCAACGGGCCGAGGGCGGCGCCCCGCCCCGGGTCGCCATCGTGGAACTCGACGGCTACGGCTGCGCGATCACCGACGACACCTTCACCGCACGGGTGCGCGAGGCGGGCTGGACCGTGACCTCCACGCACCGGGTCGGACTCACCGTCGAGCACGTGGACGACCTGGTCAAGGAGGTCGTCCACGACCGGCCCGACCTGGTCGTCGTCTCCCACCTGAGCGTGGAGACCGCCGCGGCGCTCCAGAACGCGATCACCCGGCACCGGCCCCACCAGCTCACCTACCACATCTACACCCCGTCGGTGCCGGGCTTCGCCCGCCGCATCGAGCACCGCGGGGGACAGGTCATCTGGTCCACGGTCACCGGCCGCCCCGACGACCCCCTCGGGCTGCGCTTCAGCGAGCGCTACGCCCGCGCCTTCGGCGTCCCGCCCGGCCGCAGTCAGGCCAGCGCGGCGTACGACCAGGTGCGGATGGTGCACGCCGCGTTCTCGATCACGGGCTCGCTGCGCCCCGAGGCGGTCGGCGCGTACCTCCGGGACTCGGCGTACCGCGGGGTCAACGGCACGTACCTGTTCGCCTCGCCCGGTCAGGCGGTCTCCGGCTACCCGTACGACTCCGGGGACGCCAGCCTCTCCCAGCCGATCCGTACGTACCGCCTCTCCACCGCCGGCCAGGAGCTCCTTCCCCTCCCGGCCTGACGGCCCTGCCCGACGGCACGGCCCTGCCCGACCGCACGGCCGCCGCGTCACTCCGCGAAGAACTCCGCGTACGCGTACGCGACCCGGGGCACCGTGCACGGGTGCCCCAACGCCAGGTGCATCTCCTGCCGCTGGGGCAGGAAGATCGCGCTGGCGACGGTCGACCCCTGCTCCAACGGGTGCTCGGCAGCATTGGGGTGGCAGCACAGGGAGTCGGGGAAGTTCTCGTGGTCGCTCAGCACCTCGTGCCAGCCGGCCACCGACGGCTCGGGCATCAACTCGGCCGTCTGCTCGCCGCGGGCCCGCCGGAACGGCGAATCCGGCATCACCCGGGGACCGAGGTCCTCCGCGACCGACCCGAACTCCCCGTCGCCGCCGTGGAAGTGGTTCGCGTGCACCAGGTACTGCCCGCTCTCCACGGGCGTCCGATGGACCTCCGCCCGCCCACCGGGACGGGTCTCCGCGTCCACGGCGCGACCGTCCCCCACCAGCAGGTAGTTGGCGGAGGACGACCGCTCGACCCGGTCCAGCAGCGCCAAGCCCTCCTCGACCGACGGGGAGTCCAGCAGCGCCCGCAGCATCAGGTGGTACGGCACCCCCACCTCACCGACGTCCCGCGAGGTGACCAGGGCGTTGGTGAGGACGGTGACCCCCGCCGCGTTCATCCCGAACTTCGCGAGCAGCCCCGCCTCGACCACCGACACCCACCGCGGCCCGCGGTCCGGCACGGACTCCAGCACCACCACCGTGTCGTGCGAGAACGGGATCCAGTCCCAGTTCTGCCCCACGATCGGCTCCGCGCCCCGCAGATCGCAGAAGGACGTGCACTCGGCGGGCGGACGCCCCGCGCCCGCGGCCCGGGCCGCCGCGATCTTCCGGGCCTTCCCGGAGAACAGGATCTCGGTCCGCAGGTTCAGCGCGAGCACGTCCTCGAAGGACACCCCCGCGCCCTCGGCCACGCCCCGCATCTCCGCGAGGTAGCCGGCCCCGGCGCGCGGCCCGTCCGCCGCCAGGTGCACCGCCTCGAACCGTTCCAGCGCGGGCAGGAACGACTCCGCGAGCTCCCTCGCCCCGGACCACGTCAGCCCGGCGAACTTCGCGTACACCTCCTCGTACGCGGTCAGGCTCGCCTGCACCTGTTCCTTCGCCGCGGCCCCGTACTGGCGGCCCCGCTCCAGCGGCCCGCCCTCCGTCCGGATCACCAGCGCCGGCGCGTACGCGACGTGCGCGGCCCGCGCCCCGCCGCTCATGCCGCGCCCTGCCCGCCGTCGACGGCCACCACGACGCCGCTGACGTACGAGGACTCCTCGGACGCGAGGAACACGCAGACCCGTGCGACCTCCTCGGCCGAACCGAGCCGCCGGGCCGGAATGCGCTGGAGGACCTGGGCGAACGCCTCCGGGTCACCGGACACCGTCGTCATCGGGGTGTCGATCACGCCCGGTGCCACGGCGTTGCAGCGGATGCCGCTGGGCCCCCACTCCACGGCGAGCTGTCGCGTCAGGGCCTCCACCGCACCCTTGCTGGCGCTGTACGCCGCGCTCGGCTCGCCCGCGTCACCACGGGCCGCCGCGATCGAGGACAGCAGGGTGATGCTGCCGCCGGCGCCCCCGTCGATCATCTGTCGGGCCGCTGCCGCGGCCACCAGCATCGAACCGCGGGCGTTGAGCCCGACGACGGAGTCCCAGTCGGCGGCGCCCGTCGCGGTGGCGGCCCGGAAACGGTAGACGCCCGCGCAGTGCACCACCGCGTCCGGTGCCCGCCCCTGCCAGCGTCGGGCCGCACCGTCGAACGCCTCCTGCACGGACCGCTCGTCACTCACGTCACAGGCGAGCACGGGGTACGGGGCGTCCTCGGTGGGCCGCAGGTCCAGCCCGACGACGGACCAGCCGAGGCCCCGCGCCAGGTCGGCGGTGGCCCGGCCGATGCCGGAACCGGCGCCGGTGACGAGCAGCCGGCGGGGCGCCGGGGCGCCCGGATCGGTGGGTGTGACGCTCATGAGGTGAGCACTCCTCCGTTGACGTTGATGGTCTGGCCGGTCACGTAGTGGGCCCCGGACAGCAGGAAGTGCACGGCGTCCGCGACGTCGTCGCCCGTACCGTGCCGGTCCAGGGGAACCTCGGCGGCCACCCGCTGCCGCTCCTGGTCGGGGGTGCGACCGCTGCGACGGGCCCGGGCGGCCAGCTCCTCGCGGTGCATCTCGGTCATGATGTAGCCCGGCGCCACGGAGTTGACCGTGGCCACCGGCGCCAACTCCACCGACAGGGTCGCCATCAGCGACTGCACGGCCGCCTTCGACGCGCTGTAGGCGCCCGCACCGGGCGTCGGCACCTGGGCGAACAGGGAGCCGAGCACCACGATCCGACCGCGTTCGTCCCCTCGTCCCAGCAGCGGTGCGACGGCCCGCGCACAGCGCAGCACCCCGAAGAAGTTGATCTCGAACACCCGGCGCACGGCCTCGTCGGAGGTCTCCAGCAGCGGGGTGTCGGGACCGCCCACGGCCGCATTGGCGACCAGCGCGTCCACCGCACCGAACACCTCGACGGCCCGGGCCGCCATCCGCTCGGCGCCCGCCTCCTGAGCCACGTCCACGACGACCCCGACCGCCTGCCGCCCCGTCGGATCCAGTCGCCGGGCCACCGCTTCGACCTCGGGGTCCACATCGGCCAGCAGCACGTTCCAGCCGCCGCCGAGCAGCCGCTGCGCCACGGCCAGCCCGATGCCCCGCGCCGCCCCGGTGACCAGGGCGGTACGGCGTCGGTCGGCCCCGGCCCCGGCCCCCGCCCCGCTCACGCCGCCACCTCGACGGCCCGCACGGCGGCGGCGATCTCCTCGCCGCGCGCGAACCAGATCCCGTCGTCCGCACGCAGCCGGGTCAAGAACGCCTCCAGCATCCGCAGCCGCCCGGGCCGTCCGATGATCTGCGGGTGCACGGTCAGCGTGACCAGGCCCCCGCCGGCATGGATCGCGGAGGTCTCCTCCTCCCACACCTCGGCGACCTCCCGGGCCGACCGCATCGTCTTGTTCCAACTCGTCGCGTCGAACCAGAAGTGCGGCGCGTCGTCCAACGACCAGTGCACGGGCACCTCCACCAGCCCGTGACCGGGGTGCGTGTAGGGCCGGACGGCGTCCATCATGTTCGACGCGTACGAGAACCCGTGCGCGGCCAGCAGTTCCAGCGTGTTCCCGCTGATGTCCCAGGACGGCGACCGGTAACCGTGGATCTCACCGGCGATCGGCCGCAGTGCTTCCAATCCGCGGACGAGTTCCGTTTCCTCTTCGTCCCGGGCCATGAGGTGCGGGGAGCGATGGGTGTATCCGTGGTGACCGATCTCGTGTCCGTGGGCGACAACGGATTCCAGTACGTCGGGATAGCGAACGGCGTCCCCGCCACACACGAAGAACGTCGCCGGAATATCGAGCCGGGCGAAGATCTGGAGGAGTTCCGGCACGGCGGTCCGGGCGCCGTACCGCGCCTGGGAGAGAACTCCGGGGCGGGCGGCGTTCGCGGGGTCCTCGGCGAGCCACAATTCATCGGCGTCGAAGTCGACGGTCACCGCCATGGCCGCTCTACAGCCCACAGGCCACATGTAGGGGTCCTCTCATCGCTCGCGGGATCGCACCGCAGGTCCCCTCGCGGGAACGGGTCGCGGGATTGAGGAACACGGTATCGGCCCAGGTCGCGGGGCGAACTCCGTAAGATTACGTACGAGCCGCGCCGACGGCAGCGCGCCCCGGGAGCCGAGCACCGGGCCCCGGCGGGGCCATACGTACAGTTGCGTATGTCGGTCACCGCCGCGGTTTGCCACCCTTCGGGAATCGATGGAACCCCGTTGAACCGACGGGCGCGGAGAGGAATCAAGCCGGTGTCCAGTACCACGACGGAGAAAGCACCCCAGCTGACGAGAGTCCTGAGGCTGCCCGCGATCGTTCTGTTCGGTCTGACTTACATGTCCCCGGTAGCCGTGTTCACCACGTACGGAATCGTGGGCGCGGAAACCGGCGGGCACCTTCCGGCCGCCTATGTACTGGCGCTCGCGGTGATGCTGTTGACCGCGCACAGCTACGGGCGAATGGTGCGGAGTTTCCCGGCAGCGGGTTCCGCTTACAAGTACTCGCAAAAGGTCTTCGGCGGTCACGTCGGTTTTCTGACCGGCTGGACCCTGATGCTGGACTACCTGTTCCTGCCGATGGTGTCGTTCCTGCTCGCGGGCATCTACCTGCACGCCCAGTTCCCGGGCGTCCCGCAGGGCGTGTGGAGCGTCCTGGCGCTGCTGCTGGTGCTGGCGTTCAACGTCATCGGGGTGAAGTTCGTCAGCAAGGTCACCGCGATCATCATGGGTGCCACGGCCGTGCTGCTGGCCGTCTTCGTCGCCCTGGCCGGCGCCAAGTCCAACGTCCCGGCCGGTGAGCTCTTCGACTCCTTCGTGCCCGCCTCCGACCAGTGGTCGCTGCTGGCGGGCGGCGCCGCGATCCTCGCGCTCAGCTTCCTCGGCTTCGACGCGGTGTCCACCCTCGCGGAGGAGGCCCACAACCCGCGCCGGACCGTTCCGCTCGGCATCATCCTCACCACCGCGATCGGCGGCGGCCTGTTCATCCTGGTCGCCTGGGTCGGCGCCCTGGTCCGCCCCGACAACAACTTCACCGACCCCGACTCGGCGGGCGCGGAGCTGATGCGCACCGTCGGCGGCGGCGCGATGAGCACGGCGTTCACCGTCGTCTACGTGATGGGCTGCATCGGTTCGGCGATGGTCTCCCAGGCGAGCGTCTCGCGGATCATCTTCTCGATGGGCCGTGACGGACTGCTGCCGCAGCGGGTCTTCGGCCGGTTGAACCCCCGCTTCGGCACCCCGGTCGGTGCGCTGATCGCCGTCTCGACGGTTGCCCTGCTCTCGGTGGCCCTCACCCTGGACCAGGCCGTCGTGATGATCAACTTCGGTGCGCTGGCCGCGTTCTCGATGGTCAACCTCAGCGTGATCAAGCACTACCTGACCGGCCCCAAGCGTTCGCTGACCCCCCGCTCGCTCCTGATCAACGGCCTGCTGCCGGGCCTCGGCTTCGCCAGCACGGTGTGGCTGTGGACCAGCCTGACCGGTGAGACCTTCGTCGTCGGCCTGGTCTGGATGGCGGTCGGCGTGGTGCTGCTCGCGATCACCACCCGGTTCTTCACCCGCCGCCCGCCGGAGCTGCACATGGGCATGGAGGACGAGGACCTCACCCCGGGCGTCCCGGGAGCCCACCGCGAGACCACGGCGGACCCCGTGAGCTGATCGACCGGCCGCCCCACGACCCCGCGCCCCGCCCCGGGCACCCCCCACCTCTCCGTGGGACCCGGGCGGGGCGCTCGTGTGTCCGTGCGTTCTGCGCGTCTGCCCGTTTGCGCGTCCTGCACGGGCTCAGCCGGTGGCGGCCACCGCGGCACGCACCTCGCCGACCAGGGCGTCCGGGTCCTGCGCGTACAGATGGAGGACCGAGAAGGACTCCGTGCGGCCGAGGAGCGTGGTGTGGGTCAGCGGGGTCGCCAGCTCCAGGGTGACGTTGGTCAACGCGCCGACGTCCAGGACCAGCTCGCCCGGTGGCCGCTCGGGGGAGGTGCGCAGCCCTCGACGCACCGCGGTGATCTCCGCGAACGGAATGCGCAGGTCGACCGCGGCGCCCTTGCGCACCCGCAGCTCGGTGGCGGAGAGGACGTGCGGACGGGTGACGGCCGCCGACTGGAGCCCCAGGACCATCAGGAGCGTGTACACGTCGAGCACCAGCATTACCCCGTGGAGGACCGGCAGGTCACGTAGCAGATAGGAGATGCCCACCGTTTCGACCAGGCAGGCGAAGGCGACGCCGTAGACGATCGCGGCCTGGCCCTTCGCGTAGCCGAAGGCCCGGTGCCCCGCTCCGACCCCGTTCCGCCGGCGGGTCATCCACAGGACGTGGGCGTGCAGGACGCGCCCCTCGTGCCGCACGATCCGTCCCAGGGCGCCGGGAGCCCGCGGCGCTCGCTTCCGCCCCGCTTCCCGTGCCTCCTCCGGCCCGTCCCCCTGCTCGGCCCCGGTCGCCGTCCCGTTCGCGTTCAGGTCGCTCACGCCGCTCACCGGTCCGCCAGGAAGAGGGCGATGGCGCGGTGCACCGCTGCGGCCTGGGCGGGGGCGAACTCCGCGAGGACCGAGTCCATCAGGCCCGGCGGGGCCCCGTCGCCCGCGGTCGGCGCCGCGTCCGTCATGTGCTCCGCGAGCGACGGGGGCAGGAGCGCGGCCAGGGCCCGGGCCGCCTCGTCCACCCGGGGGTCGGCGGCGTCCGCCTCCGCCAGGTCGTCCAGCAGGGCGTACACCTCGTGGGCCCGGTCCGCCGCCCCCGGCGTCTGCGTCATCTCCCCGAGCACGGAGACCAGTGGGGCCCGGTCGTCGCCCGAGGTGGCGGAGTCCAGCAGGATCAGCAGTTCCCGGTCCTTCACCGCCATCGGGGACGCCGGGGCGTCCGGTCGTGACGCCGCCAACTCGCCGAGCAGCCCGGTGAGCTGGGGGGACACCGGGCCGTCCGCCGACACCCGCCCCGCTCTGGCCTCGGTCAACAGGGCGCCCACGCGTCGTCGTTGCTCGCGCAGCGCCACTTCCTGCCCGGCCAGGTCCTCGTCCAGTTCGGTCAGCACCTCGGCCAGCTCCCGGCCCGCGTCGTCCGCGATGACGTCGCGCACCTCGGGGAGTCCGAGGCCCAGCTCGGTCAGGCGGCGTATCCGGGCCAGCGCGACCGCGTGCCGCAGCGCGTAGTCGCGGTAGCCGTTGGCCCGTCGCTCGGGTTCCGGTAGCAGCCCCAGGTGGTGGTAGTGGCGGATGGCGCGGGTGGTGACGCCGACGACCGAGGCGATCTCTCCGATTCGCATGCCCCCAGTAGAAACGTTGACGCTGCGGCAGGGTCAAGCCCGTCGATTGACGGCTAACGACGTTAGCTTTACTGTGTGGCTAACGACGTTAGCTGCGGTTGTCGGCGACCTCCGGGCGCGACACCCCCACCCCTTCGAGGAGCCCTCGTGACCACCACCGCCACCGAACCCAGCTGGAGCACCCGCACCGCGCCCGGTGGACGCACCCGGGCCGTGCCCGCCCCCGCGCTCCGGGTCGCCTGGTTCGCTGCCGCCCTCTTCTGGACCGCGTTCGCCGTCCTGGAGGGCGTCAACCACGGCTGGCTCGCCGGCGGCACGGCCCTGCTCTTCGCCGTCGCGCCCGACCTGGCCCTGCTGGTCGGCATCCGCGAACAAGGCGGTCTCGTCCGGGGCCAACTGCCGCCCCGCGCCGTCCCGTACTACAACCTCGCGCACCGGGCGATGATCCCGCTCGGCCTCGCGGTCCTCTACGCGTTCGCCGCCCCCAAGGAGTGGGCCCCCCTCTTCGCGGGCCTGTGCGGGTGGCTCGCCCACATCTCGTACGATCGCGCCTTCGGGTACGGACTGCGGACGAAGGACGGTTTCCAGCGTGGCTGAACGGCACACGGGCGCGACGACGGAGCTCCCCCCGGGCGCACGGGACCCGCTGTCCCGCCTCACCCCCCGGGGTCGGGAGATCGTCCTGGCCGCGCGCGCCCTCGTGGAGGAGTCGGGCCCCGCCGCCCTCACCATGCGGGCGCTCGCAGACCACCTCGGCATCAAGGCGCCCTCGCTGTACAAGCACTTCCCGGACAAGGCGGCCGTCGAGGCCGAGGTGATCGCCCTCGGACTGCTGGAGACGGCCGAGGCGCTGGAGGCCGCCGAGGAGCGCTTCGCGCGGTCCGCGCCGTTCGTACCCGAGCCCGGGGCGGCCGTCGACGAGCCCCGCACGCTCCTCGCCGCCCTCGCCCGGGCCTATCGGGCCGACGCGCTCGCGCACCCGCACGTCTACCTCCTCGCCACGGAACGCCCGCTGCCCCGCCACGCCCTGCCCGAGGGTCTGGAGGCCCGGGCGGCCATGCCCCTGATGCGGGCCTGCGACTACGACGTGGACCGGGCCCGCGCCGTGTGGGCCTTCGCGCACGGCATGGTGAGCCTGGAGATCCACGGCCGGTTCCCGGACGACGCCGACCTCGCGGCGACCTGGCGGGCGGGCGTACGCACCCTGGAACGCTGACCCGCCGCGGGCGCCCGGCCCGGGTACCATGTGCGTACGGCAGACGAGCCGGGCGGACGGCCGCGTGGGCATCGCGAGATGCTCCCGAGGAACGTCCGGGCTCCACAGGGCAGGGTGATGGCTAACGGCCACCCGGGGTGACCCGCGGGACAGTGCCACAGAAAACAGACCGCCGGGGACCGTATCCGTACGGGACCAGGTAAGGGTGAAACGGTGGTGTAAGAGACCACCAGTGCCCAGGGTGACCTGGGCAGCTAGGTAAACCCCACCCGGAGCAAGGTCAAGAGGGAGCACTCCGGTGCTCCTGCGCGGACGTTCGAGGGCTGCCCGCCCGAGTCCGCGGGTAGACCGCACGAGGCCGGCGGCAACGTCGGTCCTAGATGGATGGCCGTCGCCCCGATGGCCGCGAGGCCCCGGGGAACAGAACCCGGCGTATGCCCGACTCGTCTGCCGCTCAACGCCTCTGACCAGTGACATCACAGGTCAGCGAGGCGAGCCGGGCCGCTCCGGCTTGATCGTCGGAACGTCGACCGAAACCGGAAGGCGTACGCCGACTTCGTCAGTCGACGCCCGCGCAGGGTGCGGATGTCGCCGTCACCGCCTGCCCCGTCTCCCCCCATCAACTCCTCCCCATGACCGACGGCATCGTGGCCTCCGACGGAGAGGACCGGACGGTACGCACCTGGGAGGCGGGACCGGTCGGCGCGGTCACGGCTCTCGCATCCGCCGACCGCGACGCGAGGATCCTGATCCGTGACGCGCCGTTTGGCCGACGTCTCCTGGAACTCCGTGCCGCCGGACAGGTCAGCGCCCTCGCCCTCGGTGAGGCCGACGGCGTGCCCGTGCTGACCGCCGCGGAGGCGCACGGCCCCGTCCGGGTCTGGAACGCGGTCTCGGGAGAGGAATCGGCCGCACTCGACACCGCTGACGCCGAGGTCGTCGCCCTCGACGTCTGCGTGCTCGACGGCACCCCCGGTATTGCTGGCCGGGGCCCGGGACGGCAAGGTGCGTGCCTGGCGGCTGTTGAACATCCCGCTCGCCGAGCACCGGACGATCCGCCCGCAGGTGGCCTACGCGCTCGCCGCCTTCGAGGAGGTCGCCAAGTTCCTCCCCGAGGGCGAGGACAGCATCCCGGCGGACCGGTTCACCTCGGAGCTCGGGCGGACCCTGTACGAGAAGGACCTGACGCGTTTCACCCGGGAGCGGATCGAAGACTCCCTGAAGCGCGGGCGGGCCATCCTCGTCGACCTCGACCACTTCAGCCCGCCCGTGGGCTCATTCCCAGGGGCCGGGCGGTCCGCTGCTCGCGACCCCTATATCAGCCCTCGTACACTTTGACGAATGTGGTCCAGAGGGTGGGTCCGGGTACTGGGCGGAGACTTCACGTCTCAACGCCTATGTCAAGCTGGTACGTTCGGCCAACGGCAAGCAGTGGCGGGTGGACGACGTGACGGTCGTCGAGGCCGCGACTGCGCCCCCGCCGAGCAGCGACGCCTCGTAGGTGCCCGCTCCACTCTCCGCCGACACTTCCGCCCAGTGAGGGAACCGATGTCCAGATTCAGTCGCGGCGGACGCAAGCGACAGCAGAGCCCGCCGCCCGGCCGGGAGGGTTCCTCCGCGTCCGGGCTGCGGCCCATCGAGGTGCACGTCTTTGTTGACGGGACCGCAGTGGTGGGCGGGCTGCCGGTCGCCGCCGCTCCCGGTGAGAGTCCCCAGGACGCGGTGCTGAACTACCTGCACCGTCTGGTGCTCGCCACCGGTCACCCGGTCGCGGCCGTGGTCCACGACGAACGGATCGGCTACAGCACGCCCCTCCAGGTCGGCTCGGACGGGGCGAGCGCCTTCGCCGGACCGCCCGTCCCGCTGCCGGGCAACCCGGCGGGAGCGCCCGTCGTCCCCGGCGCGGCTCCGGGCGCGCTGCCGGCCGTGCCTGCGCCCGCCGCCGTGCCTGCGCCCGCCGCCGCGGCGGCGCCCCCGCAGGACGGGGTGACCACGGTGCTGCGGGCGGTACCGGACCCGGAGCCCCGGCCGCCGGCCACGGCGCCCGCCCCCGTGCCGGAACCGGCCCCGGCCGCCCCGGCCGTTCCGCCCGCGCACTCCGTGGCGCCGACGCCCGAGCCGGTACCCGCGGGAGCCACCGTTCCCTCCCTGCTCGCGGAGCCCGTCCGGCGCATCAACGAGGCGATGAGCATGGGGCGGATCGAGTCCGCCGCGGCGATGGCGGAGCAGAGCATCGGCACGGCGTCCCAGGCCCTGGGTGCGGACCACCCGGAGGTGCTCCAGCTACGGGAGCTCGCCGCGTACATCGCGTACCTGGCGGGTGATCTGCCGCGCTCCTTCGCCCTGTCCATGGCGCTGGCCCGGGTCCGTCGACGCCGTGACGACGACCGCGCCTTCGCGAGCGTGCAGAGCGCCGCGGCCGCCTGGCGGGCCCTGCGGGACCCCGCTCAAGGGCTGGCGCTGGGCCATGAGCTGATCGCCCTGTGGTCGGACCTGGCAGCCGAGGGCGGTCCGGCCGCCGCCGACGCCGCACAACTCGACGCGGTCCGGGCCCGGATGGACCGGCTCTTCCAACGCGCCGGCGCGTCCGCCGATCGACACGAGACCACGGGACGCTCCCATGCCCAAGGCCAGTGACCTGCCCGGGGACCGTGGTGGTGGTCCGACCCGCCGCCGCACGGCGGCCGAGCTCCACCGTCGACGGGTGCCGCGTCCCCGGGTCGAGGTGACCGTCAACCCACTCAACGGCACGGTGAGTTGGCGCACGGTCAGCCCGGGCCGGCCGGGTTCGGAGCGGGGCGGCCGAGGCCGGGACGACAGCCGGGAACGCCCGGCCGAGACGTCCGCCGGGCGCCCGACCGCAGCCGCGTTGCGTGCCGCGGGCCTCGACCCGAACCGGGTGCCCGACCAGGGAGCCGCCCCGGTCCCCGCACGGCCCGCCGCTGTCCGTGCGGTCGTCGGCCGCGGCGCCGAGGGGCTCTCGCCCGAGCAACGGAGTACGGAACTGGCCCGGGTCGGACTGCTCCGTTCCCGGCTCGTCGGCGACCTCTCGCACGGCGCCCGCATGCCGTCGTCCGTGGCGGCCCGACTGCGCTCCACCGCCTCACCCGTCGGTGTGCACCGACTGTCCGCGCACGCGGCGGCCCTGCGGGCCGTGCCGCGGACGGGCGGACCGGGTGCGTCGAACCCCGCGCTCCCGTCCAGCGGACCGTCCGCCGCCGGTCCCCGGAGGTAGCCGGGGCGGACCGGGCAGCCACCCCGCGAACGATCGCCCAGGTGGCCCCCACCCACCCTTGAGCAATGGCGCGAAACCGTTTGCGCGCCGGGGTCGCTACGCCGTCGCGTCCACCCGGCGCGTCCGGGCCGGACCGGGCGAAGTCACAGGTCAGCGCCTTGCGGCGAAGTCACACCTGTACAGCGAAGGACTGCCAGAACCGGCCGTCGTAGGGGTGGGCCACAGGGGGTATGCAGGGGTTTCGGCTGCCAAACGCCGATGTTAATTTCGCGGGGTCTGCTGCATGCATATTCGGTATGCCGGATGTTCTGCTCCACACGCCAACGGGGGAGACGAGGACCTTGACATACACGGGAATCGAGAACCAGACGCTGGACGGGGGTCTGCCTTGCTAAGGACGGAAGCGGTGGAAGAGCACACCGGGGTGCTCATCAGGAGATGAACGCCTGACCACGAGTTCTTGAGGAGCTGGGGTGGCGCCCGAGATAGCGGGAATCGATCAACAGCCCGTCGTGCAGGTGGAGTTGGGGTCCCTGACCATAGCCGACTCACCCAGGCTCGACGGCGAGAGACCGGAACACATCCACGCCTTGGCGGACGCCGAGGCCGAGCTTCCACCGATCACCGTGCACCGGACGACCATGCGGGTCATCGACGGGGCACACCGACTCCACGCGGCCAGGCTCCGGGGCCGCCACACGATAGCGGCACGGTTCTTCGACGGCGACGAAGCAGAAGCGTTCGTGCTCGCCGTCCAGTTGAACGTCGCCCACGGTCTGCCCCTGACCCTGGCCGACCGCAAGCGCGCCGCGGAGCGCATCATCGCCTGGCACGCCCAGTGGTCCGACCGCAGGGTCGCCATGGTCACCGGCATCTCGCCGGGCACCGTGGCCGACATCCGGCGCAGGGTCCTGCGGGAACCCGAGCGGGCGGGCAAGCGCATCGGGCAGGACGGCAGGTTCCGTCCGGTGGACGGCAGCGCGGGACGCATCATGGCGGGCCGTCTGCTCACCGAGAACCCGGGGCTGTCCCTGCGTCAGGTGGCCCGTGCGGCGGGGATCTCCCCGGAGACGGCACGGGACGTGCGCAGCCGCCTCAACAAGGGGGAGGACCTGTTGCCCAGGCAACGGGGGCGCAGGTCCGGCGTCACCGCCCCGCGTGCCGTACCGGAACCGCGGGGGGAGTTCGTTCCCCTGGCGCCCGTGCAGTCGGCGGGCCGACCCCGTGCGGTACCCGATCCCGATCGGGCCGGACTCGTCAAGCGGTTGAAGGCCGATCCGGCACTGCGCTTCAGCGACACCGGGCGGAACCTGTTGCGCCTGTTCACACTGCACGCCCTCCAGAACGAGGAGTGGGACGCCATCATCGACAACGTCCCGCCGCACTGCCGTGACCTGGTCGCCGACCTCGCCCGGCAGTTCGCCGACCTCTGGTCGGACTTCGCGGTACGGGTCCAGGAGGACGTCGTGCAGACGGGGTGACCCGCTCCCGGACCGCCCGACCTCCCCGCCGTCCGGTGGGGCCGAGGTGTCCAAGCGTGAAATCCGCACACTCGGACGAAAGGTCGGGCGAGGAGCGGTCCACACCGGAAAGACTCCGGCCCCCCGCCGATCGGCGGGGGGCCGGAGTCTTGGTGCGGGGGCGATGCGTCAGCGCCCCCGCAGGGAGCCGCACACGGTGCGCAGGTGCCGGGCGTCCGCCACGTCGTGGCATCCCGACAACCCCAGGGCGTCCCGGAGTTCCACGGCCAACAGGTCGAGGACCCGCGCCGCGCCTGCCTCCCCCGCGACGGCCAGCCCCCAGATCAGCGGCCGGCCCACCAGCACCCCGCGGGCGCCGAGCGCCAGGGCCTTGAGCACGTCCGTCCCGCTGCGCACGCCGCTGTCGAACAGGACCTCGCAGTGGTCCGGCACGGACCGGGCGATCTCCGGTAGCGCGTCGATGCTGGGCAGGGCGCCGTCGAGTTGCCGGCCCCCGTGGTTCGACACCACGATCGCGTCGACCCCCGACTCGGCGGCGCGCAACGCGTCCTCGGGCGCCAGCACCCCCTTGAGCACCAGTGGCAGCCGGGTCCGGCGACGCAGCTCGTCCAGGGTCGACCAGGTCACCGAGGCGGAGAAGGTCCGACCGGTGTGGACCGCCACGGCGGACCCGTCGCGGGTCCGCTCGTGCGCGGTGGCGCCCGTGGTGAGGTGGGCCGCCCGCACCTCGTCCGGCAGGGCGAACCGGTTGCGGACGTCCCGCAGTCTGCGGCCCATCCACGGGACGTCGACGGTGAGCACCAGGGCTTCGCAGCCGGCGTCCTCCGCCCTGCGCACCAGGTCCCAGGAGCGCACCTGGTCCCGCTGCCAGTACAACTGGAACCAGACGCTGCCGCCGAGCGCGGTCAGCTCCTCCACGGGCACGCTGCTGAGGGTGCTCGCGATGAACGGCACCCCGGCCGACTTCGCGGCGCGGGCGGCGGCGGCTTCGCCCTCCGGGTGGACCAGCCGTTGGTACGCCACCGGAGCGACCGCCACCGGCATCCGCACCGGACGGCCCAACAGCGTGGCGTCCGTTTCGCACCCCGCCACGTCCCGGAGCACCCGTGGCACCAGGAAGATCCGGTCCAGGGCGCTCCGGTTGGCGTCCAGCGTGGTCTCGGCGCCACTGCCCCCGGCCAGGAAGTCCCACACCTCCGGGGGCAGCACGGAAGCGGCGGCGCGTGCGAAGTCGTCGAGGCGGTGTGCCTCGACGGCCTCAGGGTTGCTTCGGGAACCCACGCTGCCCGGTCCTCTCCAACTCCACGGCCTCGTAGAGCGCCTTGATGTTGGAGCTGCCGAAGGTCTGGGCGCCCTGGCGCTCGATGACCTCGAAGAAGAGGGTGCGCCGCGGGTGCGTCGAGGCGGTGAAGATCTGGAAGAGCTGGCCGCCGTGGTCCTCGTCGGCGAGGACGTTGGTGGCGCGCAGGGCGTCGAGTCGCCCTTCGTCGAGCTCGATCCGCCGGCCCAACAGGTCGTAGTAGGCCGGGGGCGTGGTGAGGAAGGTGACCCCGCGACCCCGCAGCGCCCGTACCGCGCGGACCGCGTCGGAGGAGGAGAACGCGAGGTGCTGGACGCCCGACCCCTGGTGGTCCTTGAGGAACTCGTCGATCTGGCCGGCCTCGGCGGTGAGGTCGGGCTGGATGAGGGTCAGCGTCACCGAACCGGACCGGCTCTGGACGACCTTGGACTCCATCGCCTGGGCGCCGACGACGATGCGCTCCTCGAAGATGTGCCGGAAGCCCAACGCCTCGCGGTAGAAGTCGACGGTCGGCTGGAGCTCGCCGCTGTTCAGGCACACGGCGACGTGGTCGAGTTCGAGGAGTTCGACGAGGTCGTCGGCGGCGTCGGTGCCGGCGGACTGCTCGACGGGCTCCGCGGACGGCGCCACCGCGGTGAACCCGGCGGGCAGCCCGGGTCCCTCCTCGGCCGTGCGTTGGACGAGGGTGTGGGAGACGTCGCCGAACCCCTGGAGCGTCGCGGTGACCCGGGGCCCGCCGGCCGCGTGGTGGGTGGGCGGCCGGCGCACCTCGGCGCCCCCCGCGACCGCCGCAGCGAACGCGGCCTCCACGTCGGGCGTCCGCAGGGCGATGTCGGCGACCCCGTCACCGTGCGCCAGGACGTACAGCGAGGCCGGGTGGCGCTCCGAGACGCCCTCGGTGAGGACCAGGACGATGCCGCCGTGGCGCAGGGCCACACTGCGCTGCTCGGCCGACTCGCTGGTGCCCACGACGGTGAAGGCGTACTTGTCGGTCCAGTCGTTGACTGATGCGTCGAGGTGCTCGACGTAGATCTCGACGTAGTCGAGGGAGAGTTCGCCGAGCGCGCTCGCCGTCTCCGGTGCGTCCCGCATACGTGCCCCCTTCCGGGAAATGGAAAGAATTCTGTCGAACTTTAAGTTCCTTGCCGTGTGTCTGGCTATCGCGCAATTGTCTGGAGAATGGACGGTTGGACAGTTAGGGGGCGCGCGTCACCGAATGGGGAATCATGGTGGGCGCGGGGCTCGCGCGATGATAGAGGTGACCTTTGAGTACAGCCACTGCGGCGACGCGTGGAGTTCCGTGTGCCCGTGACCCTGGTAACTGATGGGACACATTGCTTAACTGGTCGGCGGTTTTCATTTCGGGTGGAGCGCTTTCATACTGGGAGATGCCTTGTGATCCGGACCATGGCTGTCGTCGGCACGGGACTGATCGGCACTTCGGTGGCGCTCGCCGCGAGTTGGCAGGGCGTGACGGTGTTCCTCTCCGACCGGAACCCGGTGGCCGCCCGGACGGCCGCCGCGCTCGGGGCCGGGGTGGCGGAGCCACCACCGGGGCCGGTCGACCTCGCGGTGCTGGCGATGCCGCCCAGTCAGGTGGGCGACTCCCTCGTGGAACTCCAGGACCGGAAGCTGGCCCACTGCTACACCGACGTGGCGAGCGTGAAGTCCGGTGCGGAGCGGGTGGTCCTGAGCGATGCGCCGGAGCCGTTCCGCTTCATCGGCGGACATCCGATGGCCGGACGGGAGTGGTCGGGGCCGTTGGCGGCCCGCGGTGACCTGCTGCGCGGTCGCACCTGGGCGTTGACGCCCTCCCCGCTCACCTCCGCCCTCGCCCTGGAGCGGGCGCTGGAACTGGTGTCGTTGTGCGGGGCGGTACCGGTGGTGACCCGGAGCGCGACCCATGACGGCGCGGTGGCACTGACCTCCCACGTGCCGCACCTGGTGGCGAGCCTGATGGCGGCCCGGTTGCGGGACAGCACGGTGGGCATGCGGCGGTTCGCCGGGCCCGGGGTGCGCGACGTGACGCGGATCGCCCGGGGCGACTCGCAGTTGTGGGGGGACATCCTCCAGTCGAACGCGAGCTCGGTCGTGGGGGTGGTGCGGGAGTTGCAGGCGGACCTGGGCCGCTTGGTGACCGCCCTGGACGCGCTGGCCGAGGACGGTGCCGACCGGGCGGAGGGCATGCAGGTCCTGGTGGACGTACTGGACCGGGGCATCGCCGGGGTGGAGCAGATATCCGGCGGCCCCGCCGGCACCGCGCCGGTCGGTGGCGGCGCTCCCGGGGAACGGGCCCGGGCGTGGGTGGCGGTCAAGGAGCGGCCGGGCGAACTGTCGCGACTCCTGGAAGCACTGGGGGACCAGGTGGTGGCGGAGACGATGGGGATCGACGCGGACGGTGCCAGTGGGCTCGTCGCGCGGTTCGACGTGGCGGCGGAAGCGGTCGATCCGCTGCTGCGCCACCTCCGCGCCGGCGGCTGGGAGTCGGGGCGCGAGTGATCCGGCGGGCCGACGGAACCGAGGGGGTGGGCGGTGCCGGGTGAGCAGGTGGGGGAGGGAGGGGCGCCGAGGGTCGGTCGGTGCGGGAGGGGCGGGTGGACGGGGGAGTGGAACCGCCGAGGATGACTTTTGTGTGACGTCCGGACGGACCGTCCGCACGGTTCTCCCCCGGGTGAATATGCCAAGCGTTCCTGACGGCCCGGATGGTAATTGACCATTCAAACTGTGAGTTTTCTATGAATTTTTGGGGGAAGGGGTCGGCGGCGGTCGTGCTACTTCGGGCAGAATCCGAACGAACGGGCACGACTGGGTGCGTTGACTTGTGTGCGGGCAGCGGGAGCATTCCAGCCGCAGTGGCGGAATCTGAGGCTGGGTCAGTTCACCCGTGAGTCAGCGCTGCGACGGCGCCGCGCGGACACCGGGATCATCTCGGAGTTCGGGACGAGGCGCTTTTTTCGGGCATGGTGGTTACCCTGTGAGTGAGCTGGGAAGGTTCCTGCGCACCACTGGGTCAGCCACCCCCACACAGGCCCATTGTTCTGGGCGGATACGGATCTCTGGTTCTTGTTTCTGAGTCGATCACTCTGTAGGAATCACGGACGCCGAAGCCCACAGCATCGTAGGAGCGCACGGATACGGTACGGGGGGTACCTGTGAACCTCGCAGAACGGAATGCCGACCTTCAGTTACTCAACAGACTCTACTTGCGTTGTGCCGCTGACCGGGGCTCCGTCGTCTTCGTCAACGGCCCCGTGGGATCGGGAAAGACCGCGATGTTGTCGGCATTCGCGGAAAGGGCGGTAGAACACGGCGCGCTGTTCGTTTCCATCACCGCTTCGGCCAGCGAACAGCATCACCGGTTCGGACTCGCCGACCAGTTGGTGACCGCGCTGCGGGCCGCCGGAATGCACGCGGATCCGTTCGTCGCCGGTGACATCGGTGCCCATGCCTCGGGAGACGGGGCGCTCGGCGCCGGCCCCGTTCCGCTGGGGCTGCTCCAGCGGATCTGCCGTTCCGTGTGCGAGTTCGCCGAACGGCACAGTCCCCTGGTCATCGGCATCGACGACGTGCACTTCGCGGACGCCGCCTCCTTGGAGGTCCTCAGCTACCTCGTCCGCCGCATCGACTCCTCCGCCGTCATGATCGTGATGAACGAGTGCACCGGGCACGACCGGGAACTCGTCACCCTCCACGCGGAGACCCTGCACCTCCCCTACTGCCACGGCATCCGACTGACCCGACTCACCGTGATGGGCGTCGCCGCGCAACTGCGGGACCGCCTCGGCTCCGCACCCTCCTACCACGAGGTCGAGCTGTGGACCCGGGTCAGCGGCGGCAACCCGCTGCTCCTGCACGCCCTCATCGACGACCGCACGACGGACGGCCCCGAACCCGGCGAACCCGAACCGGGCGAGTCGTACCGTTACGCCGTCGTGCGGTGCCTCCACCGCTGCCCACCGGACATGCTGGTGGCGGCCCGGGCCCTGGCCGTCCTCGGCGACGCGGCCACCAAGTCGCTCATCGGGGAACTCGTCGGCGGTGACGGCATCCTCGTCAACGGCAGCCTCGGCGCCCTGCACGCCGCCGGACTGCTCACGGCCACCCGCTTCCGTCACGAACAGGCCCAACTGGCGGTGCTCGCCGACGTCCCGGCCGGCGAACTCTCCGAGATGCACGGACGGGCCGCCGAACTCCTCCACGAGGGCGGCGCCTCCGCGGTCGCGGTGGCCCGGCAACTGATGGCCGCCCACGACTCCGTACGGACCCCCTGGCGGGTGGAGATCCTCCGCGAGGCGGCGCACGAGGCCATGGTGTCCGGCGAGGTCGCCGCCGCCGTGGGATACCTCCGCCACGCCTCCGGCATCTGCACCGACCCCGCCCAGGAAGCCCAGGTCACCGCCGAACTCGCCGACGCCCAGTGGCACATCGACCCCGCCAAGGCGACCCGACACCTCGACCAACTGATCCGCATGGTCCGGTTCGGCCTGCTCACCGGGCCGGAGGCGTTGGTCCCCGTGAAGCACCTCATCTGGTGGGGCGAGTTCACCCGCGCCGACGACCTCCTGAAGCGGATCGAGAACCAGGAGGACCACGAACCCGCCCCCGTGACCACCGGCCCCGGGCGCGCGGGCGTGCGACTGGTGCGGCTGGCGCTCTCCTTCTGCGCCCCCGACCTGGCCCGGGGCCCGCGGGACATCACCGGTGACCCGCTCGACGCCATGGCCGCCGGCGCCGGACCGCTGACCGCGCTCACCTTCCTCAACCTGTCCACCGACGGGGGCGGCGACGGCGAGGAGGTCCAGGGAGCCGACCAGGTGCTGCGCGCCACCCGCGCGGGCAGCCCCCTCGCGGCAACGATCCTCGCTCTCATCCTGCTCATCCAGACGGACCGCCTGGACGACGCCGTCTCCTGGTCCGACCGACTGCTCGAACAGCGGTGGATCGAACGGGTTCCCATGCGCCGGGCCATGTTGGAGACCGTCCGCTCGGCCGCGGCCCTGCGCCGGGGGGAGGCCCTGGAGGCGAGCGCGTCCGCGCGGACCGTGTTGCAACTCGTCGCACCCGCCTCCTGGGGGGTGGCGGTCGGGCTGCCGCTCGCCCTGGCCATCCGGTCCGGCACCGAACTGGGCGCCTTCGAATCCGTCCTGTCGGTGCTCAACGTCCCCGTACCGGCAGGCATGTTCGACACCCCCTTCGCCCTGCCGTACCTCCAAGCCCTCGGCCGCTACCACCTGGCCGTCGGACGCCCGCACACCGCCCTGACGCACTTCCGCTCCTGCGGGGACCTCATGCGCAAGTGGCGGATCGACTCCCCGCACCTGGTGGACTGGCGGGACGACGCCGCCGCCGCACTGGTCGCCATGGGCCGGGTCCAGGAGGCCAGGAGCCTGATGGAGGAACAACTCCTGCGCCGCAACGGGAGCCGGGTCCCGGACCACTTCAGGGACCGGGCGGCCCGCTCCCATGGCACTCGGCCGCCGGCTGCCCACACCCGCCCCCACCGGTGGGAGACCCCGGGGCTGGGCTCCGGCCAGGGGTCCTCCCTCGGTGGGACCGGCACGCAGACCACGGCCACCGTCGACCACGGCGGCGAGGAGTCGTTCCCGGTGCTCGTCGAACTCACCGAAGCAGAACGCAGGGTGGCCGCCCTCGCGGCCTCCGGGTGCACCAATCGGGAGATCGCCGGCAGATTGTTCATCACCATGAGCACGGTGGAGCAACACCTCACCAAAATCTACCGGAAGCTGCGGGTGCGGGGCCGCAACGACCTCCCCTCGGCACTCCAGGTCCACGGCCGTCCCTCATGCCTGCCCAATGGCCGTTGAGAGCGGAGAAGGACCGCACTTCTCCACTCTCGGACTTCTCACCCCTGACTTCTCACCCCCTCGCTTCTCACCCCCTGACTTCTCGCTCCCGTGCGTCGCGCACCCGGGTCTTCCACGCCCGGGTGTTCCGCATGCGTGCCGTAATGCGTCCAACCGGCAAGTCCCTTTCGGTTGGACGCAGGTTGTCGCGGCACCGCAATTCATGTGAGCCTGACCGTCGAAATCGAAATCAGACGTTCTTCGAGTGATCCTGCGCGATCTCGAATGGTCCCAGTGATCTCGATTCATGGCGCATGGGAGAATTCATGACCGGACGGGACGTCGACGAAGAGCAGCGGGCCGTGACCACCCCGGATTCCGGCACACCGGACGGCGAACCGGCGGCCACCGCACCCCCCGCGGACGCCACCCGACCCGCCCCGCACCAGCTGTCGAGGGCCGCCCTGCACGCGAGCCTCGCCGACCCGGTGCTGGACACGATGAACTTCCTCAACGAGGTGACCCACCGCTACCCCGAGGCGATCTCCTTCGGCCCCGGGCGCCCGTACGACGGGTTCTTCGACAACGAGCAGATCACCGACCACCTGAGCCGCTACCTCGACCACCTCACCGCACACGGCGGCTCCCCCGGCGACCTGCGGACCGCGCTCTTCCAGTACGGGCCCACCGCCGGCCTGATCCGCGGGATCATCGCGGACTCCCTGCGCACCGACGAGGACGTCGACGTGCCCCCGGAGTCCATCGTGGTGACCGTCGGAGCCCAGGAGGCCATGCTGCTGGTGCTGCGCGCCCTGATGCGCGACCCCGCGGACGTCCTCCTCGTCGCCACCCCCTGCTACGTGGGGATCAGCGGCGCGGCACGCCTCCTCGACGTGCCCGTCGTCCCCGTCGACGAACGCGAGGAAGGGCTCGTCTGCGCCGACCTCGACGCCGTGGTCCGGCGCGAGAAGGCCCGCGGGCGCAGGCCGCGCGCCTTCTACGTGGTCCCCGACCACTCCAACCCGTCCGGCACCACCCTGGGTCCCGCCGCCCGCGCCGAACTGCTGGAGCTGGCGGCCCGCCACGACTTCCTCGTCATCGAGGACAGCCCCTACCGCCGGGTGAGCCCCGGAACCCCGCAGCCGACCCTGAAGTCCCTCGACCGGGACCGGCGCGTGATCCACCTGGGCTCCTACTCCAAGACGCTCTTCCCCGGCGCCCGGGTCGGGTTCGCCGTCGCCGACCAAATCGTGGTGGACGACTCGGGCCGCACCGGGCTGCTCGCCGACGAACTCGCCAAGGTCAAGAGCATGGTGACGGTCAACACCTCGTCGCTGAGCCAGGCCGTCGTCGCCGGAGCGCTGCTCGCCGCGGAGGGCCGGATCTCCCGGCACAGCGCGGACACGGCCGCCTACTACGGCGAGGCCATGGCCACCACCCTCCGCTGTCTCGACGAGAGCCTGCCCGCCGAGCGCAGGGCCGCCCTGGGGGTGCGGTGGAACGAACCCACCGGAGGGTTCTTCCTCCGCGTCCAGGTGCCCTTCCCGGCGGACAATGCGGCACTCGGTCGCTCGGCACAGGACCACGGCGTCATCTGGACGCCCATGCGGTACTTCTATCCGCAGGGCGGCGGACAGTACGCCCTGCGGCTGTCCACCAGCTATCTGACCCCCGCGGAAATCAAGGAGGGCACCGCGCGGCTCGCCCGTTTCATCGAGGCGGAGAGCGCGGAATTCCGAGCGGAAGGCCCAGGGTCGGACAGCACCCGCGACTGACGGACGAACCGTCGGGCAGCGGAATCCCTCCGCGCATCGAAACCCGCGCGAAAGACCCCGCGGGGCGGACATCCGGAGACCCGGAGACCCGGAGAAGCGCGGAATCAAGAGCCACAGAACCAAGAACCGTCGAAATTCGTGGGACGTATCCAGAATCCGCCGGGCGTCACCGGACGCCCCACCCGGAAAGGGACGGGAATGACCGGCACGACCACACAACGACCGCGCAGCAAACCGCGCATGTGGGGATGGACCTTCCGATGACCACAGACACCGCAGCACCGGGGCTCCTGACCGAGGAGCACGTGCCCGCCGCACACCACGCCGGCGCCCCCGGCTTCCTGACGCCCTTCGCCCCGCGCATCGTGGGCGTGGGCACCGCCGCCGCCGGGACCGTGTACAGCCAGCCCGACGTGCTCGACGCCTTCGGGATCACCGACCCCAAGATCCGGTCCGTGTTCCTCAACAGCGCCATCGACACGCGCCACCTCACCGTGCCCGACCCCGACGAGGACGGCGTCCGGGTCCCCGAACCGCAGGGCGACCTCCTCGACAAGCACAAGAGGCTGACCATCGAGATGGGCACCGAGGCGCTGCGGGCCTGCCTCAAGCGGGCCGGCGCCGAACTCTCGGACCTGCGCCACCTCTGCTGCGTGACGACCACCGGGTTCCTCACCCCCGGACTCAGCGCACGCCTCATCCGCGAACTGGGCATCGACCGGCACTGCAGCCGCTCCGACATCGTCGGCATGGGCTGCAACGCCGGACTCAACGCCCTCAACGTGGTGTCCGGATGGTCCGCCGCGCACCCCGGCGAACTCGCCGTGGTGCTGTGCGCGGAAGCCTGCTCCGCCGCCTACGCCTTCGACTCCACCATGCGCACCGCGGTCGTCAACAGCCTCTTCGGGGACGGCGCCGGCGCCGTCGCACTGATGTCCGGACCGGACGCCGGGCCGCCCGGAGCCGCCGAAGGACCCCACGTCCTGAAGTTCGCGAGCTGCATCATCCCCGAAGCACTCGACGCCATGCGCTACGACTGGGACCGGGACCTCGACCGGTTCAGCTTCTTCCTCGACCCCCAGGTCCCCTACGTGGTCGGCGCGCACGCGGAGATCGTCATCGACCGTCTGCTCACCGACACGGGACTGCGCCGCAGCGACATCAAGCACTGGCTGGTCCACTCCGGCGGCAAGAAGGTCATCGACTCGGTGATCGTCAACCTCGGGCTGACCCGCCACGACCTCCGGCACACCGTCGGAGTGCTCCGCGACTACGGCAACGTGTCGAGCGGGTCCTTCCTCTTCTCCTACGAGCGACTGCTCGACGAACACGTCACCCGTCCCGGCGAGTACGGGGTCCTCATGACCATGGGGCCGGGTTCAACGATCGAGACGGCGCTGGTCCAGTGGTGACCGCCCGGGAAGCGAGCGACACCGTGACCACCGTGAAGATCGACGGCACCGCGCCCCTGACGCTCGCGTCGGTGAAGGCCCTGGCCGACGTCTGCGACCAGGCCGAGGACCGGTCGGCCGGTGACGTGGGCGGTCGTGTCATCACCGCCCGGGTCACCGGCCGCCCCGGCCCTGGCTGGACCGAGGGGCTGAACGTCGCGCTGGTCACCAAGTGGGAACGCGCACTGCGCCGGCTGGAGCGCCTGCCCGCCGCCACGGTCGCGGTGGCCACGGGGGAGACCGGGGGCCCGGCCCTCGACGTGTTCCTCGCCGCCGACATCCGGTTGGCCACCCCCGACGCCCACCTGCTGGTCGCCACCGACGGCGAGGCCACCTGGCCGGGCATGGCCGCCTACCGACTCGTCCAACAGGCCGGGACCGCCCGGGTCCGGCGCGCCGTGCTGTTCGGCGTGCCGATACCCGCCGACGAGGCGCGCGAACTGGGGATCGTCGACGAACTCACCGAGGACCCGGACGCCGCACTGACCTCGGTGGCCCGACTCGCCGGGGAACTGTCCGGCAAGGAGCTCGCCATCCGTCGCCAACTGCTGTTCGACGCGACCTCCACCAGCTTCGAGGACGCGATCGGCTCCCACCTCGCGGCCTGCGACCGCGCCCTGCGTCGTACCGCTGCCGTGGTGGACGCCCGGTGACGGCGTCGCTCCCGCCCCACGAGGCGGCCCCGGCGGGTTGGACGGCGCTCGCCGAAGCCGCCCGGCGGGTCGAGGAGTCGGTCGCCGCACTGCCCGACCCCGGGGCGCGCACCCCGGAGCAGCAGGCCGTGGTGGCGGCGGCCCAGGACACCGCGCGGTCCCACCGCGTCCGCTTCCTGGACGAGCACGTCGACACCGTGTACGACCGGCTCACCGAGGGCCGCACGGTGAACCTGCGGATCGGGGAACTGGTCGAGGCGGCGGCCAAGGAGTACCCCGGCCTGGTGCCCTCCGAGGACCAACTCGCCGTCGAACGCGGCCGACCGCAGGCCGCCAAGGAGGGCCACGAGATCGACCAGGGCGTGTTCCTGCGCGCCGTCCTGCGTTCGTCCACCGCCGGACCGCACTTAGTCGACGCCATGCTCCGACCCACCGCCCGGGCCCGGGACCTGCTGCCGGAGTTCCTCCGCGACGGCGTCGTCCAACTGGAGGCCGTGCGCCTGGAACGCATCGACGGCGTCGCCCACGTCACCATGTGTCGGGGCGACCGGCTGAACGCCGAGGACGGCCGTCAGGTCGACGACATGGAGACCGCCGTCGACCTCGCCCTGCTGGACCCCGGGGTCCGGGTCGGCCTGCTGCGCGGCGGAGTGATGAGCCACCCGCGCTACCAGGGCAAACGGGTCTTCAGCGCGGGCATCAACCTGAAGGAGCTCAGCTCCGGGGGAATCTCCCTGGTCGGTTTCCTCCTCCGCCGCGAACTGGGCTACATCAACAAGATGGTGCGCGGCGTCCACACCGGGACCGACCCGGACAGCGGCCCCGACGCGCCCGGCCGTTGGCACACCCCGCTGGTCGAGAAGCCCTGGGCCGCCGCCGTGGACGGGTTCGCCATCGGCGGCGGCGCCCAACTGCTGCTGGTGTGCGACCACGTGCTCGCCGCGTCCGACGCGTACCTCAGCCTGCCCGCCGCCCAGGAGGGCATCATTCCGGGCGCCGCGAACTTCCGGCTGGGCCGCCATGTCGGCCCGCGGCTGTCCCGGCAGGTCGTCCTCGGCGGACGCCGGCTCTGGGCGACCGAACCGGAGGCGCGGCTCCTCATCGACGAGGTCGCCGAGCCGCGGGACATGGACGCGGCGATCGACCGGGCCCTGTCCCGGCTCGACGGCGACGCGGTCCTCGCCAACCGCAGGATGCTGAACCTCGCCGAGGAACCCCCGGACGCGTTCCGCGCCTACCTGGCCGAGTTCGCACTCCAGCAGTCCCTACGGATCTACGGCGAGGACGTCATCCGCAAGGTCGGCCGCTTCGCCGCGGGAGCCGCACGAGCCGCGGGAGCCACATGAGCGAGGACCGCGCCCGGGTGCGCTACGAGAAGAAGGACCACGTCGCGTACGTCACCCTGGACCGGCCCGAGGTCCTCAACGCGATGGACCTGCGCACCCACGAGGAACTCGCCGGAATCTGGGACGACGTCGAGGCCGACGACACGATCCGGGTCACGGTGCTGACCGGTGCGGGTGACCGCGCCTTCTCGGTGGGGCAGGACCTCAAGGAAAGGGCCCGCCTGGACGCCGAGGGCGCCGCCCCGACCACGTTCGGCAGTCGGGGACAACCGGGCTGGCCCCGGCTCACCGACCGCTTCACCCGGTCGAAGCCGGTACTCGCCCGGGTCCACGGCTACGCCCTGGGCGGCGGTTTCGAACTGGCCCTCGCCTGTGACCTGGTCATCGCCTCCGAACAGGCCGTCTTCGGGCTCCCCGAGGTGCGCCTGGGGCTGGTGCCGGGGGCCGGCGGGGTGTTCCGGCTGGCCCGGCAACTGCCTGAGCGGGTCGCCCTCGGGTACCTGCTCACCGGCCGTCGGATGGACGCCGCCACCGCCGCGGGCTTCGGGCTCGTCAACGAGGTCGCCCCGGTCGACCGGCTCGACGAGGCGGTCGACCGGTGGACGCACGACCTGGTGCGCGCCGCCCCTCTGTCGGTGCGCGCCATCCGGGAGGCGGCCCTGAGGTCCGTGGACCTCCCGCTGGAGGAGGCGTTCACCACCTCCTACGTCTGGGAGGAGCGCCGCCGGCGGGGCGACGACGCCGCGGAGGGGGTCCGTGCCTTCCGCGAGAAGCGGGACCCCGTGTGGACCGACGGCTGACCCGGCGGGTGCCGGGGTGTCGCCCCGGCGGCCCCGGCCCCGTACGGGTGTAGGGGCCGCACGGTACGGGTAGCCGCCGGCGGACGGGAGCCGCCAGACAGGAGAAGACGATGCCACGAGCGCGGATCAACGGGATCGACCTCGGTTTCGACGTCCACGGTGCGGGGGAGCCGGTCGTGCTGGTGGCCGGCACCGGGAGCCCCGGCCGGATCTGGCGGACCCACCAGGTGCCCGCCCTGAAAGCCGCGGGTCACCAGGTGATCACCCTCGACAACCGGGGGCTCGCCCCCGACGAACCCGGCCACCGGGACTTCACCCTCGACGACATGGTGGCGGACGTCGCCGGGCTGATCGAGCACCTCGGCGCGGGCCCCTGCCGGGTGCTCGGCCACTCCCTGGGCGGGATCGTCGTCCAGGAACTCCTGGTGGCCCGGCCCGAACTCGTCCGCCAGGCCGTGCTGGTCGCGTCGAGCGGGCGGACCGACGAGGTGATCCGCGCCATGGCCGCCGCCGACCTCGCGCTGGCCGACAGCGGCATCACCCTGCCCCCGGCCTACGCGGCCTTCGTGGCGGCCCTCCAGAACCTCTCTCCGCAGACCCTCAACGACCCGGAGCAAGTGCGGGACTGGCTGGGCGTCTTCGAGATGACATCCGTCGACCTGTCTTCCGTGCGGGGCCAGTTGGCGGTGGACCAGATCCCCGACCGGCTCTCCGCCTACCGGTCGATCCGCCGCCCCTGCCTGGTCGTCGCCTTCCAGGACGACCTGGTCATCCGCCCCCACCTGTCCCGGGAGGTCGCGGACGCCGTCCCCGGCGCCCTCTACCGGGAACTCCCCGGCTGCGGACACTACGGATACCTGGAACAGCCCGACGCCCTGAACTCCGTCGTGATCGACTTCTTCGCCGGACGCCTCCCGGCCGGCTCGCAGCCCTCGTAACCGCGGGGCGCGGACCGGGCGCCCCTGCCCCTCACCGACTGCCGGCGGTCGCCTTCCCGTGCCGGGGGACGGCGGCCTTCGGATCGCCCGTCACCACGGGGACCACGGGGAACGAGACCGTGACACTCAGCCCGCCCTCCGGCCGCGGCACGGTGGCGATGGTCGCGTCATGGGCGACGGCGATGGCCTGCACGATGGACAGCCCCAGACCGAGCCCGTCGCTGCGCCGCCCGGTGCGGGTGCCGCCGAGCCGCTGGAACGGCTGGAAGAGCGTTTCGACCTTCTCCGGCGGGACCACCGGTCCGGTGTTGGCGACGGTGAGGACCGCCCGACCGTCCACGGTCCGCGCACTCACTTCCACCTCGCCCCCGGGCGCGTTGTGCTTGAGCGCGTTGTCCACCAGATTGACCACCAGGCGCTCCGCGAGCGGCCGGTGGCCGGTGGCCACCGCCCGAGTCACCGACGAGCGCAGCGTCACCGCCCGCAGCTGGGCCCCCGCCGACTGGGCGTCCACCACCTCCTCGGTCAGCCGGGCCAGGTCGAACGGCTGCCGCGCCTCGATCCCCGCGTGGCTGCGGGTGAGGGTGAGCAGCGCTTCGAGCAGCCGTTCCTGTTGGGCCCCCGCGGCGAGGATGCGTTCATGGGCCTGGCGCAGGGACTCCACGCTCGCTTCCGGATCGGACAGGGCGACCTGACCGATGGTCCGTTGTCGGGCGAGGGGCGTGCGCAACTCGTGGGAGGCGTTGGCCACGAACTGGCGCTGGGCCTGGAAGGACCGGTCCAGTCGGACCAACAACGCGTCGAAGGTGTCGCCCAGGTCCTTCAGTTCGTCGCCGGGCCCCTCCAGGGCGAGCCGCCGGTGCAGACTGGTCGCCGAGATGTTCCGGGCGGCGGCCGTGATCGTCCGTAGCGGTCGCAGGATGCGCCCCGCCACGATCCAACCGAGCGCGATCGAGAGCAGCGACATCAGGGCCAGCGCGATGACGGAGTTGCTGAGGAACTGCTGCATCAGCGTGGAGCGTTGGGTGGCGAGCGCCTTCCGCGCTTGCTCCGAGGCCACGTCCAGGTCGATCACCCGGGGGCCCTCGGGGCTGACCGAGCTGGGAGCGGCGTCCTGCGGCGGCAGGGGAGCGGTGGTGTCGGGCTGTTCGACGAAGGTGGCGTTGGAGTCCCTGGGCGGGTCCCACAGGATCGAGTACCGCACCAGTACGTAGGTGATCGCCAGTAGGGTCGCACCGGAGATCAGGAACAGCCCCCCGTACAGCAGGGTCAGTTTCGCCCGCACGGTACGACGGGAGCCGCCGGAGCCCACGGCGCGACGGGTGAGTGTGGCGATGACCGACATATGCATCCTCACGTCCGGTGTCCCTCGCGTCCACGATGATCCGTCCCCGGTTTCCGCGGGGTTTCACCGGCCGCGCGCCGATTCGGCCGGTACCCGTGGCGCGGCGACCGACGACCGGCTACCGGCGGGGGCGCCATGGTAGGCGCCGCGCCCCCTCCCCGTCCCCGGAACGATCAGCCGTCACCCGACCGGTTGTGGTGACCCGATCGGTTGTGGTGGCACGGGGCGCGGGTGCGAGCGGCGTGTGCACCGGGCGTGCGCGAGGGCCGCGCGCCCCCATGAGAAGGGGGCGGGAACTCGGTTCCGTGGAGCGAAACCTTGGTGAAACCGGGGGTCTCGTAGAAAGGGTCCACGCAGAAAACTCAGCACGCGGTCGACAGCGGTACACGAAGTACCGGGAGGGGTCGCGTCGGAGGTAGCGCGGGCGGTGAAAGTCGACCCGGACCACACCGGCGCGGACTTCGCCCCATCGACCGCCCCGAGGGCCCCTGCACCGTTCCGCCGCCTGGAATTCAGACGCACGGGACCGTGGCGGGGCATTCACCGGCCGCGTGCCGAATTCCCCTTACCCGACCCCGACAAGGACGGCGGCTTCAGCCTCATGCAGGACAGTCCCTTCGACCTCGCGTCGTCACACTCCCGCCGGGTCGCCCCCTGGCAGCTTGGGGGCGGATCGTGAGCACCACGCAGCTTCCCACCGACGACGGCACCGCGGACGCGGCCCCGCCGGACGACGGCAAGGGCCGACGTGCCCGCCGCAAGGGCTCCGGGCGCCGCCGCTGGATCACCGCGGCCGTCGTGGTCGTCCTGGCGGCGGCGGGCGCCGGGGTCGTCGTCCTCGACCCGTTCGCGAAGTCGTCGGACGACAGCTCCTCCGAAGGCACCACCCGCACCGGGGTGGCCGAGGTGACCAAGGGAACGCTCGCCGCGCGGACCCAGACGAACGGAACCCTCGGATACGCCGGCTCCTACAAGGTCGTCAACAAGTCCAACGGAACCCTCACGAAGCTCCCCCGGGTGGGCGAGGTGATCCGCCAGGGGAAAGTGCTCTACCGGGTCGACGGAAAGCCCGTGGTGTTCCTCCAGGGCGCCTACGTCCCCGCTTACCGGAAACTCGCCTGGAACATGGAGGGCGTCGACGTACAGCAGCTGAATTCCGCACTGCTCGATATGGGGTACGCGGACAAGGGCGATATCGACCCCGACTCCGACTACTACGGCTGGCAGACCTATTACGCCGTCAAGGAACTCCAGGACGACCTCGGGTTGAAGGTGACCGGGGAACTGGAGCTGGGCCAGGCGGTGTTCCTGTCGGCGAAGGAGATCCGGATCACCAAGGTCGGTGCGGTCAGCGGTTCTTCCGCCGCTCCGGGTTCCGTGGTGGTCGAGGGCTCCTCCACCCAGCGCCAGGTGTCGGTGGCGCTCCGGGCCAGCCAGCAGGCCGATGTGAAGAAGGGCGACAAGGTCACGATCTCCCTGCCGAGCGGGCAGTCCACACCCGGTGTGGTCTCGTCGGTCGGCAAGGTGGCCACCAAGTCCGGCGACGGCATGACGGTGGAGGTGCTGATCAAGCCGTCCAAGCCGAAGGACACCGGCCAGTTGGACCAGGCGCCCGTCCAGGTGTCCATCGTCAGCGGCTCCGTCAAGGACGTGCTGTCCGTGCCGGTGAACGCCCTGCTCGCGCAGGCCGGCGGCGGCTACGCCGTCGAGGTCGTGGACGCCGCGGGCGAACGCCGCCTGGTGAAGGTGGAGACGGGCCTCTTCGACGACAGCGCGGGCCGGGTCCAGGTCACCGGGGACGGGCTGAGCGCCGGCCAGAACGTCGTGGTGCCGGGATCATGAGCGAGACGGCGACGGACGTCGCGGCGGCCCCCAGGCAACGCCTGGGCGAACCGGTCCTCGAACTGGAGGACGTCAGCAAGGTCTACCCCGGGGTCTCCCCGGTGGTGGCCATGGACAAGGCCACCTTCACCATCCGCCGGGGCGAACTCGTCGCGATCGTGGGCCCGTCCGGCTCCGGGAAGTCGACCCTGCTCCAGGTCATGGGAAGCCTGGACCGCCCCAGCTCCGGCAAGGTCAAGATCGTGGGCGACGACGTCGCGCGGATGTCGGACCGGGCCCTCGCGGGGTTGCGGGCCACCCGCATCGGCTTCATCTTCCAGCAGTTCTTCCTCGCCAACAACTCCACCGCCCTGGAGAACGTGGCGGACGGACTCCTCTACTCCGGCGTCCGTCACCGGGAGCGGCTACAGGCCGGCGCCACCGCGCTGGCCCGGGTCGGCCTCGCCCACCGGGCGAACCACCGTCCGCCGGAGCTGTCCGGCGGTGAACGCCAGCGCGTCGCCATCGCCCGGGCGCTGGCGGGCAACCCGGCGATCGTGCTGGCCGACGAACCCACCGGCAACCTCGACAGCGTCACCAGCGCCTCGATCTTCGACCTGCTCAAGCAACTCAACTCCGAGGGCACCACGATCGTCGTCATCACCCATGACCGCGACCTCGCGTTCCGGATGCCCCGCCGGATCGAGGTGCTCGACGGTCGCATCGTCCACGACGTCATGGTGCCGGACGGCGCCGGACCCGCCGTGGACGGCCCGCCCGCCACCCCGGACGGCTCCGTCCCCTCCGAAAGGGTCCAGTCATGACCACCACGGCCCCGCCCTCCGGCCGGATGCACCCCGCCGACCTGGCCAGAACCGCCAGCGTCGGCCTGCGCACCCGACGGATGCGGGCCGCGCTGTCCGCGTTGGGCATCGCCATCGGCGTGGCGGCGATGGTCGCGGTGATGGGGCTGTCCCGTTCCTCCCAGGCGGGTCTGTTGGCCGAGATCGACAAACTGGGCACCAACCTGCTCACCGTCACCCCCGGCCGGGTCGTCGCCGGTGGCACCGCCAAGCTCCCCGTCGACGCCCCGGCGATGATCAACCGGATCGGCCAGGTCGAAGCGGTCCAGAGCACCGGCAAGACCGACGCCAACGCCTACCGCAGTCCCCACATCCCCAGCATCAACACCAACGGCCTCAGCGTCACCGCCACCAGCCTCGGCCTGCCCGCCACCGTGCGGACCTCCGTCGCCGAGGGACGGTTCCTCAACGCGGCGACCGCCGAACAGCCCGTCGCGGTGCTCGGCTCGGACGCCGCCAGCCGGCTCGGCATCGACCGCATCCACCAGGGCGTACGGATCTGGGTCGGCGGCAAGTGGTTCTACGTCGCCGGCATCCTCAAGCCCGCCAAACTCACCCCGGAGATCAACTCCGCGGTGATGGTGGGGTACGGGGCGGCCAAGAAGTACCTCAACTTCGACGGCCACCCCTCCATCATCTACGTGCGCGCCGAGACCGACCACGTCAACGCGGTGCAGCAGCTCCTCGCGGCCACGGCCAACCCGGAGCGCTCCGACGAGGTCGCCGTCAGCCAGCCGTCGGCCGCGTTGGAGGCCCGCGCCGCCACCCAGTCCGCACTCAACGGACTCTTCCTCGGGCTGGGCGCCGTCGCCCTCCTCGTCGGAGGCATCGGCGTGGCCAACACCATGGTCATCTCCGTACTGGAACGCCGCTCCGAGATCGGCCTACGGCGCGCCCTGGGCGCCACCAAGGGCAACATCCGCGTGCAGTTCCTCTCCGAGGCGGTGCTCCTCGCCGCACTGGGCGGCGCGGTCGGGGTCGGATTGGGGGTGATCGCCACCATGGTGTACGCCCAGATCAAGGGCTGGACCACGGTCGTCCCGGTGATCGCCTGGGCGGGCGGACTCGCCGCAGCCGGCGCCATCGGCGCCATCGCCGGACTGCTGCCGGCGCTGCGGGCCGCCCGCATGCAACCCACCGAGGCCCTCCGCACCACCTGACACACCGACGCCCGGCACCGTGGACCGCCACCCCCACGGTGCCGGGTCCCGTCATGTCGGCGGCCGGACGCCCGGGCCCGCCCCCCTCGGACTTCCGTACCCCCTCCCCGGAGGCGTCACGCGAGCACGGTGGCGCCGTCCGGGCGCAACGGCCCCGAACGCCCACGTGCCGCACTCGCCGAGCCGCGTTCGCCGGGCCGGGGCATGCTTGGTCCGAGCGAACCCGCTTCCCGGGACGCGGTGCCGATGCGGTCCGCGTCGCCTCCCCCGTCGAACGGAGGGCTGACGGACCATGGGCGCCACGGCGGACGGGCCACGGGGCAGCCGGTTCGACGCCGTGCTGGACAGCCCCCTCCTGGGCATGACGCCCTGGATCGTCTTCTCGATCCTCGTCGGCCCCTCCCGGTTCGAGCTGTCGGTGGGGCTCGCCCTGGCCCTCACCGCCGTCATCGTGATCACCGGGCGGCTGCGGCGCCCCGGCAGCTCGTGGAAGCTGTTGGAACTGGCGGACGTCGCCTTCTTCGCCCTGATGGCCGTCATCGGGGCCCTCGCCTCGCCCGGGACGCTCCGGTGGCTGGAGACCTACGCGGGGGAGGTGTCCAACATCGCCCTCTTCGTCATCGCCGCCGGATCGATGGCGGCCCGCGTCCCCTTCACCCTCCCGTACGCGCGCGAACAGGTCGGCCGGGAGGTGTGGGACTCGCCCGTCTTCCTGCGCACCAACTACGTCATCACGGGCGTCTGGGGCCTGGCGTTCCTCGTCGCGGCGATCTTCGGGGCCTACGGAGACCTCGTCCTGCACGATCCGAACAACCTGTGGACCGGGTGGATCATCCAGATCCTGGCCATCCTCGCCGCCCTGCGCTTCACCCGCTGGTACCCCGAGGTGGTCCGTGGGCGGAACCGGCCCGGCCGGACCCCGCCACCCCTGAGCAGTCTGCTGGTCCCGCTCGGGGGCCTCGCACTCCCCGTCGGGGTCGTGATGCTCCTCTTCGACGGGGGACCCGTGTGGTTCGCCGTCCTGCTGATCGCCGGGGGGCTGCTGCTGATCGGGGTCCAGCGGAGGTCGGCACGGAGGCCGGCCGCCGCGACCGACCGACCCGGACCGCCCCACGATGCGCCGACCGAGTGACGGATGCGGTTCCGAGAATCCCGCACGTCCAACTGTCATTTCCTTGTCCAACTGCCTGAATTAGCTGGTTGGACGCCGTTGGCCATTGCTTGTCCGGTGAGTTGGTGCCAACTACCATCGCTCGGAGCAGAAGGCGAAAGAGTACGTATTCTCGGCTCGGTTCCGCTTCCTGGGAGGGGCGAAATGGCGAACCCATTCGACAATGAAGACGGGTCCTTTTACGCGCTCATCAACGACGAAGGCCAGTACTCGCTCTGGCCGACCTTCGCGGACGTCCCCGCGGGCTGGGAGATCGCCTTCGGCGAGGACACCCGGCAGGCCTGCCTCGACCACATCGAGGAGCAGTGGACGGACATGCGTCCGAAGAGCCTGATCGAGGAGATGCAGCAGTACGAGCGCGCCCAGTAGGGCCCTCTCCGCACTGCGTCTTCCCACGGTGACGGGCCCGGAGCGCACTTCGCCTCCGAGGCCGTGCCGCGTCGGCCACCGCACGGGAGTCCCCGGGCCCAGGACCGGACCGCGCACCGCGCGCCGTCCGCCCGCCCCGGTACAGGCACAGAAACGGTTCCCCCCGTCGGACCCGACTCCGTACAGGGAAAAGCGAACCGTACTGAATTCCCGGCCGGCCTCGAAAAGCGTCGGGCTTTCCGATCAATCGACGGACAAGGAGGTTCCGGAGCCATGATGGCAGGCGCGGGGCCGCAGATGATGGTTCGCGGATTCGGCTCGGATTCCGGGCTGACCCGCCAGAAGATAAAACCCGGCACCGTGCCGCGGATCTTCCCCTACCTCAGACCGTACCGGCGGATAGTCACCTTCCTGCTGTTCATCACGGTCCTTGAGGCCGGGATCACGGTGGCCAGTCCGCTGCTCTTCAAGTACCTCATCGACGACGGCATCCTCCCCCGGAACCAGGCGGTCGTCGTCACCGTCGCCCTGGTGGTCCTGGGGTTGGCGCTCCTGGAGGCGGTGGCGGCCTACCTCCAGAGCCTGCTGTCCGCCCGGGTCAGCGAAGGGCTCATCTACGACCTGCGGACCGAAGTGTTCCAGCACGTCCAGAAGCAGCCCCTCGCCTTCTTCACCCGGGCGCAGACCGGCGCACTCGTCAGCCGCCTCAACACCGACGTGGTCGCCGCCCAACAGGCCCTCACCACCCTGCTGTCCACGGTGGTCTCCGGTGTGCTGGCGCTGTTCCTCGTCCTCGGCACCATGTTCTACCTCTCCTGGGCCATCACCCTGATCGCCCTGGCGGTCCTCCCCGTCTTCGTCCTCCCCGGCAAGATCATCGGCCGGCGGATGCAGCGACTCATGCGGGAGTCCATGGAGCAGAACGCCGAAATGGGCTCGCTCATGCACGAGCGGTTCAACGTGGCCGGCGCGCTGCTCACCAAGTTGTACGGCCGCCCCGCCCACGAGACCTCCCTGTTCAGCAAGCGGGCCGGCCGGGTCCGCGACATCGGCGTGACGACCTTCGTCTACAGCCAGATGCTGCTCCTGTCGGTCACCCTGCTCGCCACCTTCGCCACCGCACTCGTCTACGGCATCGGTGGCATCCTCGCCATCCGCGGGACCTTCGAGATCGGCACCCTGGTCGCCCTCGCGGCCCTCCTCACCCGACTGTTCGGGCCGATCAACCAGCTCTCCAGCCTCCAGGCCAACGTGATGACGGCCCTCGTCAGCTTCGACCGGCTCTTCGAACTCCTCGACCTCAAGCCGCTCATCGAGGAGAGCCCGGACGCCCACGCCCTGCACACCAAGGAGCCCGGCGCCCCGCAGATCACGTTCGAGGACGTCAGCTTCCGCTACCCGGTCGCCGCGGACGTCTCCCTCGCCTCCCTGGAGTCCATCGCCCTGCCCGCCCAGGTCCGCAAGGACAATCCGCTCACCCTCAAGAACCTCAGCTTCACCGCGCCCGCCGGGAAGCTCACCGCCCTGGTCGGCCCCTCCGGCGCCGGCAAGACCACCCTCACGCACCTGATCCCGCGCCTGTACGACCCGGGCTCCGGAACCGTGCGCATCGGGGACACCGACGTCCGCGACCTCACCATGGAATCCCTGCGGGACACCATCGGCATGGTCACCCAGGACGCCCACCTCTTCCACGACACGCTGCGGGCCAACCTCCTCTACGCCCGGCCCGAAGCCACCGAGGACGACCTGACCGAGGCGTGCCGGTCCGCGCAGATCCTGGACCTCGTCAACTCCCTCGCCGACGGCCTGGACACCATCGTCGGCGAACGCGGCTACCGGCTGTCCGGCGGCGAGAAGCAGCGCATCGCCCTCGCCCGCCTGTTCCTCAAGGCGCCCTCCGTCGTCGTCCTCGACGAGGCCACCGCCCACCTCGACTCGGAGTCCGAGGCCGCCGTCCAACGGGCCCTGAGCACCGCCCTCGAAGGCCGCACCTCCGTGGTCATCGCCCACCGGCTGTCCACGGTCCGGGAAGCCGATCAGATCCTCGTCATCGACGACGGCCAGGTCCGCGAACAGGGCCGCCACGAGGAACTCCTGCTCCAGGGCGGACTGTACGCGGAGCTCTACCGCACCCAGTTCGCCACCGGACCCTCCCGGGCCGACATCCCCGAACCCGAACCCGAGGAGGAATCCGTACCGCACTTCGCCGGCGGCCCCCAGTTCTTCGGACCCATGGCACCCGGCGGCGGCGACGGCGGCCCCGGCGCCCTCCCGCCGCCGCCCGGCGGCCCCTTCGACGGCGGCCCGCCCCCGCTCCAGGTCCTCGGCGGCGGCGGAGGAGGCGCACCGCCGCCGCCCCCGCCCGGCGCGGACGGGGCAGGGAGGTAACCATGCCCGACGACGCCCCGGCCGCGCTGCGCGCGCTGGCCGAAGCGGGCCGTCTGGCAGCCGAGTTCCCGGAGGCGGGCCGCCTGGTGGCCCGCCTCCGGGGCCCGGAGCTGCCCAGCATCGGACGGCTCCTCGCCCGGCTCGACCCCGAGGAGGTCGCCCGGGCCCACCCCGACGTGCCGCAGGTCAGCATCGGCGTCACCGGACACGGCACCCTGGGCGCCCTGCCCCCGGCCCTGCACGCCCAACTCGCCCGACACGGACTGCTCGCCCGGGTGACGCTCGCCGACTTCGACCACTACGTCCTCGACCTGCTCGACCCGGACAGCCCCCTCAACCGGGCCCGACCCGACCTCACCCTCTGCGTCCTCGACCCGATGATCGTGTTCGACGAGGTCCCCGTGCCCTGGCGACCCGAGGACGTGGCCCGGGTCGCCGCCGAAAAGGTCGAACTCCTGCACAAGCTCGCCACCCGGTTCGCCGAAACCCCCGGCACCCTCGTCCTCAACACCCTGCCCCTGCCCCGCGCCCACAGCGCCCAACTGGTCGACCACCGCTCCCGGGCCAAGCTCGGCGCCCTGTGGCGGGACGCCAACAGCCGACTCCTCGCCCTCGCCGAGGACAACCCCTCGGTCGTCGTCATCGACCTGGACCCCCTCATCGCCGAGGGCGTGCCCGCCGTCGACGAACGCCTCAGCACCTACGCCAAGGCCCACCTCACCGAGGAACTGCTCGCCGCCTACGCCGTCGAGGTCGGCCACCTCGCCCGGCAACTCACCGGACGGGTCAAGAAGTGCCTGGTCCTCGACCTCGACAACACCCTGTGGGGCGGCGTCCTCGGCGACGACGGCCCCGAAGGCATCGAGATCGGCGACGGCTACCGCGGCGAAGCGTTCCACGCCTTCCAACAGGTCGTCCGACAACTGGGCTCCCAGGGCGTGCTGCTCGCCGCCGTCAGCAAGAACGAACCCGACGCCGTCGCCCGGACCCTGCGCGAACACCCCCGCATGGCCCTGCGCGAGGACGACTTCGTCCACGTCATCGCCAACTGGCGACCCAAACACGACAACCTGCGCGAACTCGCCGACACCCTCAACCTGTCCACCGACGCCTTCGTGTTCGCCGACGACAGCACCTTCGAACGCGAACTCGTCCGCCGGGAACTCCCCGGGGTCACCGTCATCGACATCGACGGCGAACCCGCCCGCCACCGCAGCGCCGTCCTGCGCGACGGCTGGTTCGACGTCCGGGACGTCACCGCCGACGACCGGGTCCGCGCCGCGCGCTACCGCGAAGAAACCGCCCGCAAGGGCTTCCTCGACGGATTCGACTCCACCGACGACTACCTCCGGGAACTCGGCACCCGCGTCCGCATCGCCCCCGCCACCCCCGACCACACCCCGCGCATATCCCAACTCACCTTGCGCACCAACCAGTTCAACCTCACCGCCGAACGCCTCCAACCCGCCGACGTACGGGCCAGGACCGAGGACCCCACCACCCTCACCCTCACCGTCCACGCCCAGGACCGGTTCGGCGACCACGGCCTCGTCGGCGCCCTCCTCACCCACCGCGACGGCGACACCCTGCACATCGACAACTTCCTCCTCAGCTGCCGGGTCTTCTCCCGCGGCATCGAAGAAGCCTGCCTCTCCCACGTCCTCCACCTGGCCCGGGACACCGGCGCCACCTCCGTACGGGCCCGCTACCGCCCCACGGAACGCAACCACCGGGTCGCCGACCTCTACCCCCGCTACGGATTCACCCGCACCTCGCCCGGCGAGGACGACGACACCCTGACCTTCGACCACCCGCTCACCGCGATACCCCCCGTCCCCCCGCACCTCCACCTCGACGCCCCGCGGAGGGACCAGCCGTGAACGACCTCGACGAGTTCCTCACCCTCCTGAACGACGAACTCGGCCTGCGGGTCGCGCCCGAGGACACCGACCGCGCGCTGACCGAACTCCCCGGCTGGGACTCCCTGTACCTGCTGCGCCTCGTCACCGCGCTGGAGGGCAGGACCGGCCGCAGCATCAGCGTCATCGACGTCTTCGAGGCACCCGACCTGCGCCACATCTACGACCTCACGACGGCCTGACGACGCCCCGTCCGTGACCCGGCGGCCCGCCCGCCGCGCGCGCCCCGCCCGTGGTCGCCCGCGCCTCGCCCGCGGCCCGTGACGCGCGCCGTCGTCGACCCGACCCGTCGCACCGCACCGAACTCCGAGTGAGGGACTCGCATGTCTCAGGACGACCGCCGGCTGCCCCTGTCCGCCGCCCAGTACGACATCTGGCTCGCCCAACGCATCGGGGACCCCAGCCCCGTCTACAACTCGGGCGAGTACGTGGAGATCGACGGGCCGGTGGACGCGCCGCAGTTCGAGGCGGCGGTGCGGCAGGCGGTCGCGGAGTCCGAAGGGCTGGGCGTCCGCATCGTGGAGGACGCCGAGGGCCCTCACCAGGTCCCCGCCGCCACCGACTGGACGTTCACCGTCCGTGACCTGTCCGACTCCCCGGACCCCGAGGCCGAGGCGCACGCCTGGATGCGGGACGAACTGGCCCGCCCGGCCGACCCGACCGCCAGCCCCCTGTTCGCCCAGGCCCTGTTCCGGCTCTCCGACACCCGTTCCCTCTGGTACCAGCGGTACAACCACGTCGTCATGGACGCCTACGGCTGGTCCCTCTTCGGACGCCGGGTCGCCGAGGTCTACACCGCCCACGTCACCGCAGCCCCGTGCGCACCGCCCCGGTTCGGCACCCTCGGTGACGTCCTCGCCGAGGAGGCGCGGTACGGGCGCTCCACCGACCGGGACCGGGACCGCGCCCACTGGACGACCCGGTTCGCCGACCGACCCACCCCGGTGAGCCTCCCCCTGGGGGGCGCCGCAGCTCCCGGCGCCCGACGGGAGACCGCCCACCTCGACGTCGACGCCGCGGACCGACTGCGGAGCCTGGCCCGCCGGGCCGGCGTCAACTGGTCGAACGTCGTCATCGCCGCCGCCGCTGCCTACTTCGCCCGCGTCACCGGCAGCGCCGACGTCGTCTTCAGCGTCGTCGTCACGGGCCGGGTCACCCCGCTGTCCGGACGCACCCCGGCGACCACGGCCAACATCCTCCCGATCCGCCTGGCCGTGGACCCCGGCGACGACCTGCTGACCCTCGCCCACCGGGTCCGCGACGAACTGCGCCGCACCCTCGTCCACCAACGCTTCCGCGGCGAGGAACTGCGCCGTGAACTGGAGTGGCCGGCAGCCGGCAAGGGACACTTCGGGCCGCTCGTCAACGTCGTCACCTTCGACCACCAACTGGACTTCGCGGGCGCCCCCGGCCGGCCGCACGACGTCTCGATCCCCCCGGGCGAGGACCTGGTGATCACCGTCCGCGCCGAGGAGACGGACGGACGGATCAGGGTCGACTTCGACGGCGCCGACTCCGCCCCGGGCCTCGACGACCTCACCGCCCACCAACGCGCCTTCCTCACCCACCTCGCGGCGACCACCGACGGCCCGGACGTCCGGGTCGGCCGGACCGACGCCGTACCGGCGACCGAACGGGACGTGGTCGTCGGCGCGTGGAACGACACCGCCCGGCCGGTCCCGGCGACGAGCCTGCCCGAACTGTTCACCGCACACGCACGACGCAACGCCGAACGCCCCGCCGTCCTGGACGAACAATCGGCCCTGTCCTACGCCGAGTTGGACGAGCGCTCCCACCGGGTCGCCGGTTGGCTACGGCAGCGGGGCGTGCGCCCCGGCGACCGGGTCGGCGTACTGATGGAACGCTCGGTGGACCTCCTGGTGGTGCTCTGGGGCGTGCTGAGGGCCGGCGCCGCCTACGTTCCGGTGGACCCCGGCCATCCGCGCGAGCGGGTGGCGTACGTACTCGGTGACGCGGGCGTCGCCCTGCTGATCCGCGCCGACGGCACCCACGACCCGCTGTCCGACGGTACGGGGGCGGTGGTGCCCTCCGTGGTGTGGGACGCCCCGCAAACGCGCGCCGAGGTGGCGTCGGCACCCGGCACGGGCGTCGCTGCGACGGTGCCGCCCGGCGCCGCGGCCTACGTGATCTACACCTCGGGCTCGACGGGCCGACCGAAGGGCGTGGTGGTCAGCCACGGCGCACTGGTCAACCGGCTGCTGTGGATGGCGGACCGGTTCGCCCTGTCACCGGACGACCGGGTGCTCCAGAAGACACCGATCGGGTTCGACGTGTCGGTGTGGGAACTGTTCGTGCCGCTGCTGTCGGGCGCCGCACTGGTGATGGCCCGCCCGGACGGCCACCGGGACCCCGCGTACCTCGTGGACGCGATCCAACGCTTCGACGTCACCGTCACCCACTTCGTCCCGTCCATGCTCGCCGTGTTCCTCCCGGCGGTGGAACCCGGTGCCTGCGCCACCCTGCGGTGGGTGGTGTGCAGCGGCGAGGCGCTCCCTGCGGAGCTGCTGGGCGAGTTCCGCGAACGGTTCGGCCCTCGGGTCGGGGTGCAGAACCTGTACGGGCCCACCGAGGCCGCCGTGGACGTCACGGCATGGGACGCGGCCCGCGAGGACGACCCCTCGACGGTGGTGCCGATCGGGTCACCCGTCTGGAACACCCGCACGTACGTACTCGACGCCTTCCTGCGCCCCGTCCCGCCCGGCGTGACCGGCGAACTCCACCTGGCCGGCGTGCAGTTGGCCCGCGGTTACGCCGGCCGCCCCGCACTCACCGGGGAACGCTTCATCGCCTCGCCCTTCGACCACGGCACCCGGATGTACCGGACCGGCGATCTGGCCCGCTGGACGTCCGACGGTGAACTGATCTACCTGGGACGCGCGGACGACCAGGTCAAGATCAGGGGCCTGCGGATCGAGCCCGGCGAGGTGGAAGCCGTCCTCGCCGCGCACGAGGACGTCGCACAGACCGCCGTGATCGTGCGCGAGGACCGCCCCGGCGCCAAGCAACTGGTGGCCTACGTCGTCCCCGGCGACGACCACCAGCACCGGGTGGACCCCGCGGCACTCCTGGAACACGCCGCCGAGCAGCTGCCCGAGTACATGGTGCCCTCGGCGGTCGTGGTGCTGGACGCCCTGCCCGTCACCGTCAACGGCAAGCTCGACCGTGCCGCCCTGCCCGCCCCCACGGTGACGCGCACGCCCGGACGGGCACCGGCCACCGCCACGGAGGAAGTGCTCTGCGGACTGTTCGCCCGGGTCCTGGGGGTGGAGCGGGTCGGCGCGGAGGAGTCGTTCCTCGCGCTCGGCGGGGACTCCATCACGGCCATGCGGCTGATCGGCCTGGTCCGGTCGGTGCTCGACGCCGGCATCGGAGTGCGGGACGTGTTCCAGCACCCGACCGTCGCACAACTCGCCCGACTGGTGACGGGAGACCGGGCGTCCGCGCGCCCCCCACTGGTCGCGGGCGAGCGCCCCGACGTCCTCCCGCTGTCCTTCGGGCAACAGCGGATGTGGTTCCTCAACCAGCTAGAGGAAGCGGGCGCGGGCGCGGCGTACAACGTCCCGCTCGTCCTGCGGCTGTCGGGCGCCCTGGACGTGACGGCGCTGGAGGGCGCACTGGGTGACCTCGCCGACCGTCACGAGTCCCTGCGCACCCGATTCCCCGAGACGGACGGCGTGCCGCGGCAACACCTGCTGACCGGTGCCGGGGCCCACCCGCAACTACGGCGTCGGACGGTCACCGAGGCCGAGGTGCCGGCCGCCCTGGCCGCCGAACTCACCGGAGGCTTCGACCTGGTGGGCGACCTGCCCTGGCGCACCCTCCTGGTGGAGGTCTCCCCGACCGAACACGTGCTGGTCGCGGTCGCCCACCACATCGCGGTGGACGGCTGGTCGACGGGGGTCCTCGCGGACGACCTGCGGACCGCGTACGCGGCGCGCCTCGGCGGTGCGGACCCCGACTGGTCACCGCTGCCGGTCCAGTACGCCGACTACGCCCTGTGGCAGCGCTCGGTGCTCGGGTCCGCCGACGACCCGGACAGCGAGATGAGCCGCCAGCTGGACCACTGGCGCGAAGCCCTGGCCGATCTGCCCGATCAGCTGGAGCTGCCGGCCGACCGTTCGCGACCCGCGGTCTCCTCGTTCAAGGGTGGTTCCGTGCCGATCGAGATCGGGCCGGAGGTGCACGCCGGCCTGGTGGAGGCGGCCGGCCGGGGTTCGGCGACGGTGTTCATGGTGGTGCAGGCGGCGTTGGTGATGTTGTTGGCGCGGTTGGGTGCGGGGCGTGATGTGCCGGTGGGTACGGCGGTGGCGGGGCGTGGGGATGCGGCGTTGGAGGGGTTGGCGGGGTTCTTCGTCAATACGTTGGTGTTGCGGACGGTGTTGGAGGGTGATCCGTCGTTCGAGGAGGTGTTGGCGCAGGTCCGGGAGACGGACCTGGCCGCCTACGCACACCCCGATGTCCCGTTCGAGCGCCTGGTCGAGGAGCTGAACCCGGAGCGTTCCCTCTCGCGGCACCCGCTGTTCCAGATCATGTTGGTGCTCCAGAATGTTCCCCCCGCCCAGTGGGAGCTGCCCGGCCTGAGCGTCCGCGCCCACGGAGAATGGGAGCTGCCCGCCGAGGCGGTACCCGCACGCGTCGACCTGACCTTCGCCCTCGCGGAGCGGCGTGATGGGCGGGGTGTGCCGGTGGGGATCGGTGGTGATGTGCAGTTTGCGTTGGATTTGTTCGATGAGGTGTCGGTGCGGTTGTTGGTGGGTCGGTTGGTGGGGGTGTTGGGGCAGGTTGCGTTGGATTCTGGGGTGCGGGTGGGTGGGTTGGGTGTGGTGGTTGAGGGTGATCCGGTGCCGGTGGTGGGTGATGGGGTGGCTCCGGTGGTGTTGTGGTCGGAGGGGTTTGAGGCGCAGGTGGCGCGGACTCCGGGTGCGGTGGCTGTGGTGGGTGTGGGTGGTTCGTTGTCGTATGCGGAGTTGGATGGTCGGGCGAATCGGGTGGCGCGTGCGTTGATTGCGCGGGGTGTGGGTGCGGAGGATCGGGTGGCGGTGGTGATGGATCGCTCGATTGATCAGGTCACGGTGATGATCGGTGTGTTGAAGGCGGGTGGGGTGTATGTGCCGGTGGATCCGGGTTATCCGGTGGGTCGGGTGGGGTTGATTCTTGAGGGTGCGGGTGTGGGGTTGGTGGTGTGTGAGGCGGGGACTGTGGGGTTGGTTCCTGGGGGTGTGGAGCGGTGGGTGTGGGGTGTTGAGGAGTTGGCTGGGGTGTCGTCGTCCCGTGTGTCGGATGGGGATCGGTTGCGGCCTTTGGTGCCGGCGAATGGGGCGTATGTGGTGTTTACGTCGGGGTCTTCGGGTGTGCCGAAGGGGGTGGTGGTGTCGCATGTGGGGTTGGGGGGTTTGGTGGGTGCGCAGGTGGAGCGGTTGGGGTTGGGGGTGGGTTCGCGGGTGTTGCAGTTTGCGGCGCTGGGTTTTGATGCGGTGGTGTCTGAGGTGGGGATGGCGTTGTGGTCGGGTGCTGCGTTGGTGGTGGTGCCGGGTGATCGGATGCCGCCGTTTGTGGATGTGGAGGTGGTGTTGGGGGAGTTCGGGGTGACGCATGTGACGTTGCCGCCGTCGGTGTTGGGCGGGGTGGGGTCGTTGCCGGGTTCGGTGGTGTCGGTGGTGGTGGCGGGTGAGGTGTGCTCGCCGGGGTTGGTGGAGCGGTGGGCCGGCGGATTGTCGGGCGGGTTGGTCAATGCGTATGGGCCGACCGAGGTGACGGTGTGCGCGACGATGTCGCACGCGTTGACGCCTGCCACGGCTACTGGCGTGGGTGTGGGTGGGCCGGTGTGGGGTGTGGGCGTGGCGGTGTTGGATGAGTGGTTGCGTCCGGTGGGGCGTGGTGTGGTGGGTGAGTTGTATGTGTGGGGTGGTGGGGTTGCTCGGGGGTATGTGGGTCGTTCGGGTTTGACGTCGGAGCGGTTCGTGGCGTGCCCGTTCGGTGGTGCGGGTGAGCGGATGTACCGGACGGGTGACCTGGTCCGCTGGGCCAACGACGGTGCTGCCGGGTTGGTCGTGGTGGGGCGTGTGGACGACCAGGTGAAGGTGCGGGGGTTCCGTATCGAGCCGGGTGAGGTCGAGGCGACCTTGGCCTCCCACGAATCCGTGGGCCAAGCAGTGGTGGTCGTGCGCGAGGACCAGCCGGACGTGAAACGCCTCGTCGCGTACGTCGTCCCCCGTGACGGCGAGGTGGATACGGACACCCTGCTCGCCCACGCGGCCCGGACCCTCCCGTCCCACATGGTGCCGTCCGCGGTGGTGGCGTTGGACGCCCTGCCCGTCACGTCACACGGCAAGCTGGACAAGGCGGCCCTGCCCGCGCCCGACACGGGTCGGGACACCGGCCGTGCACCGTCGACCCCAGTCGAGGAGGTGCTCTGCGGGCTCTTCGCCGAAGCGCTGAACCTTCCGCACCTGGGTGCCGAGGACTCGTTCTTCGCCCGCGGCGGAGACTCCCTGCTCGCCATGCGCCTCATCGTCCGGGTCCGGCGGGTCCTCGGCGCGGAGATCACCGTCCGGGACCTGTTCACCGCCCCCTCGCCGGCCGGGATCGCCCGGCTGGTCGAGGACGGCCGCGGAACCGCCCGTGCCGCGGTGGTCGCGGGGGACCGCCCCGACCCCCTGCCGCTGTCGTCCGGACAGCAACGCATGTGGTTCCTCAACGGACTTGAGGAGTCGGGCGGCGGCGCCGCCTACAACGTTCCGTTCGCCCTGTGGATGTCCGGCGAACTCGACCCCGACGCTCTGCGGTCGGCCCTGGGTGACCTCGCCGACCGGCACGAAACCCTGCGCACCCGCTTCCCGGCCACCGACGGAGTGCCCCGGCAGCACATCGTCCACGGCCGGGAGGCGCGTCCGTCGATGCCCGTACGGGAGCTCACCGAGAACGAAGTGCCTTCGGTGCTGGCGGAGCTGGCCGCGCACCGCTTCGACCTCGCCCACGAACTGCCTTGGCGGGCCGAGCTGTTGTCCCTGAGCGAGACCGAGCACGTGTTGATGCTGGTCGCCCACCACATCGCGGTGGACGGCTGGTCGATGGGGGTCCTCGCGGGGGACCTGCGGACCGCGTACGCGGCGCGCAGCCAGGGTTCCGTACCCGACTGGTCCCCGCTGCCCGTCCAGTACGCGGACTACGCCCTGTGGCAGCACGACACCCTGGGCGATCCCGCCGACCCGGACAGTCTGGTGAGCACCCAACTCGCCCACTGGCGGACCGCGCTCGCCGGCATGCCGGAGGAGGTGGCCCTCCCGGCGGACCGTCCGCGGCCGGCCGTGCCGACCTTCATCCCGGGGTCGGTACCCGTACGGCTGGACCCCCGGACCCACGCCGAGTTGGCCACCGTTGCCCGCGAGGGTTCGGCGACGGTGTTCATGGTGGTGCAGGCGGCGTTGGTGATGTTGTTGGCGCGGTTGGGTGCGGGGCGTGATGTGCCGGTGGGTACGGCGGTGGCGGGGCGTGGGGATGCGGCGTTGGAGGGGTTGGCGGGGTTCTTCGTCAATACGTTGGTGTTGCGGACGGTGTTGGAGGGTGATCCGTCGTTCGAGGAGGTGTTGGCGCAGGTCCGGGAGATGGACCTCGCCGCCTACGCACACCAGGACGTGCCGTTCGAGCGTCTGGTGGACGACCTCAACCCCACCCGCTCCCTCTCCCGCAACGCGCTCTTCCAGGTCATGTTGTTGCTCCAGAACCTCCCGGCCCCGTCCTGGGAGCTGCCGGGACTGACCGTCCGGGCCCGGGAGGCCGTCGCCCCGCCGGCCCGCTTCGACCTGTCCTTCACCCTCACCGAGCGTCGCGACTCGGCGGGTGGTGCGGCCGGGATCGACGGGGACCTCGCGTACCAGACCGACCTGTTCGACGAGTCGACCGCCCGGGGGCTGGTGGACCGGCTGACCCGCGTGCTCACCCAGGTCGCGACCGACCCCGGTACCCGGCTCGGACGGCTCGACGTCCTGGACGGTCCCGAGCAGCGGGCCGTGGTCGAGGAGTGGAACGACACCGGGCGCACCCTCCCCGCCGCGACCCTGCACCAACTGCTGCGGGACCGTGCCGCCCGCACCCCCGACGCGCCCGCGGTGACCGGCGACGCCACCGGCTGGACCCACGCCGAGCTGGACCGTCGCGCCAACCGGATCGCCCACGGGCTGATCGCGCGGGGGGTGCGCCCCGAGGACCGGGTCGGGGTGGTGACGGGCCGCTCCGCGGAGCTCGTCGCCGTCCTGCTCGGTGTCCTCAAGGCGGGTGCGGCCTACGTGCCCTTGGACGCCGCACACCCCGCCGAACGGTTGCGCACGATCGCTGCCGAGGCCGGTCTGTCGCTGACGCTGGCCGACCGCACCGTGGACGGCCTCGGCACCGTCCCGCACGCGGACCTCCTGGCGGACGACCTGCCGGACACGGACCCCGAGGTGCCGCTGTCGCCCGACGCCCTCGCCTACGTGATGTACACCTCCGGCTCCACCGGGGTGCCCAAGGGCGTCGCCGTCACCCACCGCAACGTCGTCGCGTTCGTCCTCGACCGGGCGTGGGACGGCGGCCTCGCCGAACGGGTGCTCTTCCAGGCCAACCACGCCTTCGACGCCTCCACCTACGAACTGTGGGTGCCCCTGGTGCGCGGCGGCGCCCTCGTCGTCGTGCCGTCCGGGCAGGTGGACGCCGCGGAGCGGGGACGCCTGATCGCCGAGCACCGGGTGACCAACGTGCACGCGACCGCCGGACTGTTCGCCGCACTCGCCGAGGAGGCGCCGCACATCTTCGCGGGCGTGCGCGAGGTGTCCACCGGCGGCGACGTGGTTTCCCCGTCGGCGGTGCGCGCCCTGCTGAAGGCCCACCCCGGGCTCACCGTGCGGACCACGTACGGACCGACCGAGGCCACGGCCTTCACCACCCACCTGCCCTACACCTCACCCGATGACGTCCCCGAGACCGTGCCGATCGGCCGCCCGATGGACAACAGCCGGGCGTACGTCCTGGACGAGTTCCTGCACCCGGTCCCGCCCGGGGTCGTCGGGGAGCTCTACCTCGCGGGCGCCGGGCTCGCCCGCGGATACACCGGCCGGGCCGCCCTGACCTCGGAACGGTTCGTGGCCGCCCCCTTCGGCGCCGCCGGCGAGCGGATGTACCGCACGGGGGACCTGGCGCGCTGGACCGAGGGCGGGGAGCTGTCGTTCGCGGGGCGGGCCGACGAACAGGTGAAGATCCGGGGGTTCCGGATCGAACCGCGGGAGATCGAAGCGGTGCTCGCCGCGCAGCCCGGCGCGGGTCGGGTCGCGGTGATCGCCCGGGAGGACCAGCCGGGCACGAAACGGCTGGTCGCCTACGTGGTCCCGGCCGCGGTGGAGACCGCCTCCCCGACGGCGGACCACCCGGGGACCGCCGCCCGCCACCCCCTGGACGCCGAGGCGCTGCGGGCCGCCGCAGCCGCAGTGCTGCCCGACTACATGGTGCCGTCCGCGGTCCTCGTCCTCGACTCCCTCCCGGTCACCGTCAACGGCAAACTCGACCGGGAGGCCCTGCCCGCGCCCGAGTTCACGAGCACGGAGGGCCGCGCCCCCGCGACGCCGGTCGAATCGACCCTGTGCTCCCTGTTCGCCCAGGCCCTCGGCGTGGACCGGGTCGGCGCCGACGACTCGTTCTTCGCCCTGGGCGGCGACTCGATCATGTCGATGCTGGTGGTCGCCCGGGCCCGGCGCGCCGGAGTGCTGATCACCGCCCGGCAGGTCTTCGAACACCGGTCCCCGGCCGGACTGGCCCGGGTCGCGACCGCCCTCGCCGTCGACCGGCCCACGACCGGCGCCACGCCCACCGGGCCCGTACCGCTGACCCCCGCGATGCGGGAACTCGCCGAACGCGCCGGTCCGGTGGCACTCACCGGGACCCTCGCCCAGTCCATGCTGCTGTGGGCACCCGAGGGGCTCGACCCCGAGCGGCTGACCACCGCGGTACAGACCCTCCTCGACCGCCACGGCCTGCTGCGGGCCCGCCTGGAGCCCACGGCCGACGGCCCCCGGCTCGTCATCCCGGAACACGGCGGGGGAGCGACCGCCGCCGACTGCGTGACCCGGGCCGCGACGGACGACGCGGAGGCCGAGGCGGAGTCGGCCGCCCGCAGCCTCGACCCCGCCAACGGCCGGATGCTGTGGGTGGTCCTGCTCGACGAGGGCGCCGGCCGGCCCGGCCGGGTGCTCCTGGTCGCCCACCACCTCGTGGTCGACGTCGTCTCCTGGCGCACCCTCGTACCCGAACTGGTCGCCGCCCACGACGGGGACCGGTCCGCCGAACCCTCCGCCGGCACCCCCTTCGCGCACTGGGCGCGCACCCTCGCCGCCCAGGCGACCGGCGGCGCCCGCAGAGCCGAACTCCCCTACTGGAAAGACCTGTTGAGCGTCGAAGAGGAGCCGCTCGCGGAACGCGCCCTCGATCCGTCCGTGGACACCGAGGGCGCCGGAACCCACCGCGTCGAACTCACCCTGCCGGCGGCGACGACCACGGACCTGCTGACCCGGGTGCCCACCGCCTTCCACGCCGGGATCGACGACGTCCTCCTGACCGGGCTGGCCGCGGCCGTCGAGCACTGGCGGCGCGACCGGGGCCGCGCCGTCACCGCCGGCCCTCTCCTGGTCGACGTCGAGGGCCACGGCCGGGTGCCGCTCGGCGAGGACATGGACCTCACCGGCACGCTCGGCTGGTTCACCAGCACCTCACCGCGCCGCCTCGACACGGGCGCCGTCGACCTCGCGCGGGTCCGTGCCGGGGGCCCGGAGGCCGGGCGACTCCTCAAGGCCGTGAAGGAACAGCTCCGGTCCGTTCCCGGCGACGGCCTCGGCTACGGACTGTTGCGGTACGTGGACCCGGAAGCGGCCCCCGCCCTCGCCGGACTGCCCTCGGCGCAGATCGGGTTCAACTACCTCGGACGGTTCCGGGACGCCGCCGCCACCTCTTCCGCGCCGGCATCCGCATGGACCCCCGTCGACGGGACCGGCCTCGGGGTCCGCCCCGACCCCCGGATGGCCCTCGCCCACGCCCTGGAGGCCGGCGGACTCGTCAACGACCTGCCGGACGGCCCCCGGCTGACCCTCTCCCTGGTCGCCCCGGCCGGACTGCTCACCGAAGACGCACTGCGTGACCTGGTCACCGCCTGGTCCGAGGTCCTCACCGGGATCGCCCGCCACACCACCCTCGGCGACGGCGGCGGCCACACCCCCTCCGACTTCCCCCTCGTCACCCTGGGCCAGGACGACGTCCGGGAACTCGAAGCGGACGTCCCCGGCCTGACCGACGTCTGGCCCCTGTCACCCCTCCAGGACGGGCTGCTGTTCCACGCCTCGTACGACGAGGGCTCCCGCGACGTGTACGTGGAACAGACCGTCGTCGACCTGGACGGCCCCCTCGACCCGACGCGACTGCGCACCGCCTGGCAGGCGCTGGTCGACCGCCACGCCAACCTCCGCACCGGCTTCCGCCAGCCGCCCGGGCTGGACCGCCCCGTCCAGGTGGTCACCGCAGCGGCCACCGTCCCCTGGCGCGAGGTCGATCTGAGCGACAGCACCGACACCGAGGGCGAGGCCCGCCGGCTGGCCGCCGAGGACCGCGTCCGGTTCGACCTCACGTCACCGCCCCTGCTGCGCCTGCTGCTGGTCAAGCTGGCCGAGCACCGGTACCGGCTCCATGTGACGCTGCACCACATCATCCTGGACGGCTGGTCGCTCCCGGTCCTGTTCGGCGAGCTGTCGGAGCTCTACGCCACGGACGGCGACGCACGTGCGCTGCCGCCCGTCACCCCGTACCGCGACTACCTGGCCTGGCTGGACCGCCAGGACACCGAAGCCTCCGCCGAGGCGTGGCGGGCCGCTCTGTCCGGCACCACCGAACCCACCCTCGTCGCCCCCGGTGACCCGGACGGCGAGCCCGTCACCCCGCACACCGTCACCACCTTCGCCGACTCCCGTCTCACCGGCGCCCTCCGCGAGACCGCGGGCGCCGCGGGGCTCACCGTCAACACCCTCGTCCAGGGCGCCTGGGGCATCCTCGTGGGCATGCTCACCGGCCGCACCGATGTGGTCTTCGGCGCGACCGTGGCCGGCCGGCCCGCCGAACTCGTTGGCGCGGACCGCATGGTGGGCCTCCTGATGAACACGGTGCCCGTACGGGTGCGTCTGGACCCCGCCCTGACCGTCGTCGAGTTCCTCACCGAACTCCAGGATCGTCAGAGCAACTTGATCGACCATCAGCACCTGGGCCTGAGTGAGATCCAACGGGTCACGGGCGCGGGCGCCACCTTCGACACGTTCCTCGCCTACGAGAACTATCCGCGCCACCCCGAGGGCCCGATTCGCCTCGAAGGAGTGACCGCGGGTCCGCTGGGCGGCGAGGACGCGGCCCACTACCCGCTCGCCCTCGGTGTCATCCCCGGCGACCGCCTGGAGATCCGGTTGGACTACCGGGCCGACCTCCTGGACGAGGACACCGTCCGCGCGCTGCCGGACCGACTGATCCGCGTGCTGGAGCAGATCACCGACGACCCCGACGGGCGGCTGGGCGGGGTCCAGGTCCTCGGGTCGGCCGAGCGCGGTGTGGTGGTCGAGCAGTGGAACGCCACGGACCGCGACGTTCCGGCCGGGACGGTCACCGAGTGGATCACCGCACAGGCCGCCCGGACCCCGTCGGCCGTCGCGGTGGTCGCGGGTGACGCGGTCTGGTCGTACGCCGAGTTGGACGAGCGGTCCGACCGGGTGGCGGGCTGGTTGGCGGGTCGCGGCGTGGGGCCGGACGGTCGGGTGGGCGTGGTGATGGACCGCTCCCCGGAACTGGTGGCGGTCCTCCTCGGCGTGTGGAAGTCGGGCGCCGCGTACGTCCCGCTGGACTCGGCGCATCCGGTGGACCGGTTGCGCGGTGTGGTGTCCGAGGCCGGGGTTTCGGTGGTCGTCGCGGACCGGGTGCCGGAAGGGCTGGAGACGGTCCCGGTGGCCGATCTGCTGGCGGCTGCTCCGCTCGCTTCGGCGCCCGTGGCGGTGCCGGGCGCGCTCGCCTATGTGATGTACACCTCCGGCTCGACCGGCCGGCCCAAGGGCGTGGCCGTCACCCACCACAACGTGGCGGCCTTCGTCGCGGACGGGGACTGGCACGACGAGCTGGTGGAACGGGTGTTGGTGCAGGCCAACCACGCCTTCGACGCTTCGACCTACGAGCTGTGGGTGCCCCTGGCGCGCGGCGGGCGATTGGTGTTGGTGCCGTCGGGCGAGGTGGACGCGGCCGAACGGGGACGCTTGATCGCCGAGCACGCGGTGACCAACGTCCATGTGACCGCCGGTCTGTTCCGGGTGTTGGCGGAGGAGTCGCCGGAGATCTTCGCCGGCGTACGGGAGCTGGCGACGGGCGGGGACGTGGTGTCCTCGTCGGCGATCCGCACGGTGCTGGCGGCCCATCCGGAGCTGCGGGTGGTGGCGAACTACGGCCCGACGGAGACCACCGCGTTCATCACGCGCCAGGCGTACACGGCCCGGGACGCGGTTCCGGCGGCCGTGCCGATCGGCCGCCCGATGGACAACAGCCGGGTGTACGTCCTGGACGAGTTCCTGCGCCCGGTCCCGCCCGGTGTGACGGGTGAGCTCTACCTGTCGGGAGCCGGTCTCGCCCGTGGTTACGACAACCGCCCGGGCCTCACCGCCGAACGCTTCGTGGCCTCGCCCTTCGGCGGGCGGATGTACCGCACGGGTGACCTGGCCCGCTGGACGGCGGACGGTGAGCTGTTGTTCGGGGGCCGTGCCGATGACCAGGTGAAGATCCGGGGCTTCCGGATCGAGCCGGGCGAGGTGGAGTCCGTCCTCGCCGCGCACGCATCGGTGGGCCAGGTGGCGGTGGTGGTGCGGGAGGACCAGCCGGGGACCAAACAGCTGGTCGCCTATGTCGTCGCCGCTCACGAGCAGGTGGACGCGGCAGCGCTGCGTGCGCACGCGGCGGACGTGCTCCCCGACTACATGGTGCCCTCCGCGGTCCTGGTGCTGGACGCCCTGCCGGTGACGGTGAACGGCAAGCTCGACCGGGCCGCCCTGCCCGCGCCCGAGGTGACCGAGTCGACGGGTCGGGGTCCGCAGACACCGCGCGAGGAGCTGTTCTGCGCCCTGTTCGCCGAGGTGTTGGGGCGGGCACGGGTGGGTGCGGAGGATTCGTTCTTCGAGCTGGGCGGCGATTCGATCATGTCGATGTTGGTGGTGGCGCGGGCGCGGCGGGCTGGTGTGGTGATCACGGCGCGTGAGGTGTTCGAGCGGCGGTCAGCGGCTGGGTTGGCGTTGGTGGCGCGGGAGTTGTCGGGTGTGGGGGTGCCGGCTGGTGGGGTGTCGGCGGTGGGTGCGGTGCCGTTGACGCCGGTGATGCGTGAGCTGGTGGAGCGCGCGGGTGCGGTGGCGCTGACGGGTGCCTTCTCCCAGTCCTTGACGGTGGAGGTCCCGGCGGGCTTGGACCTCGCCCGGTTGGAGGCGGCGGTGCGGGCGGTCGTGGACCGCCACGACGTCCTGCGCGCCCGACTGGAGCTGACGGAGGGCCGACCGACCGGGCTCGTGGTTCCGGAGGAGGGGACCGCCGACCAGACCGTGCGGCGGGTGGATGCGCGGGGTCTGGTGGGTGCCGGGTTGGGTGAGGTGGTGCGGGGTCGGGTGGAGGAGGAGGCGAGGCTCCTGGATCCGGTGGGGGGTCGGATGGTGCGGGTGGTGTGGTTCGACCGCGGTCCCGATGAGACGGGGCGCCTGCTGTTCGTGGTGCACCACCTGGTGGCCGACGGGGTGTCCTGGCGAGTGCTGGTACCCGAGGTGTCCGCGGCCTACGGGAGTGCGGACCCCTCGGCGGCGGAGTTCGGACCGGCGGGGACGTCCTTCCGCGCGTGGGCCCGAGCGTTGGTGGCGGAGGCCTCGAAACCGGAGCGGGCCGCCGAACTACCGGCCTGGACGGCCCTGTTGGAGGGCGCCGACGTCGTGATCGGTGAGCGGGCGTTGGATCCGGTGGTGGACACGGTGGCTGCGGGGACGCGTCGGGTGGAGGTGCGGGTGCCGACGGAGGTGACGTCGGAGCTGCTGACCCGGGTGCCCGCGGCGTTCCACGCGGGCGTCGATGACGTGTTGCTGGCCGGGTTCGTGGCCGCGGTGGGTGAGGTGCGCGGGGTGTCCGGTGCCCTGTTGGTGGATGTGGAGGGTCATGGGCGGGTGTCGTTGGGGGAGGGGGTGGATCTGTCGGGGACGGTGGGTTGGTTCACGTCTTCGTATCCGGTGCGGGTGGATGTGGGTGGGGTGGGTGGTGGTGATGTGGGGTTGTTGGTGAAGCGGGTGAAGGAGCAGGTGCGGGGTGTGCCGGGTGATGGGTTGGGTTATGGGTTGTTGCGTTTTGTGGG
>NZ_JBHWIQ010000029.1:0-95343 GCF_042732055.1 Streptomyces sp. NPDC059816 | reverse complement strand
GTTGATAGGCCAGATATGGAAGCCGGGTGACCGGTGGAGTTGACTGGTACTAATAGGCCGAGGGCTTGTCCTCAGTTGCTCGCGTCCACTGTGTTTGTTCTCAGACAACGAACAGTTGTGCTGGTTGAACGGCATCACTAATCAATTGAAGAGTGTGCTTGTTCGCTGAGCCCTGTTCGAACCCCGTTGTATGACGGGGTGACTGATAGGGTTTCGGTGGTCATAGCGTGAGGGAAACGCCCGGTTACATTTCGAACCCGGAAGCTAAGCCTTTCAGCGCCGATGGTACTGCAGGGGGGACCCTGTGGGAGAGTAGGACACCGCCGAACAATCTTTGAGGACCCCTGGTCCCAGCGTTCATGCTGGGACCAGGGGTCCTTTTTTGTTTTTCCGAGGAGCGGCGGCCATACGGCTGCGCGAGAATGACTGCGGTACCGAAGACAGGAGTCACCGATGTCCACCAACTCTCCCGACGACCGTCCGGAGCGAGACCAGCACCGGAGGGACAGCGGCGACCGAGGGGGACACCGCGGCGGACCCCGGCGTGACAACGACCGTGGTGGGGCCGGCCGACGGGACGACTGGGGGCGAGGTCGCGATGACCGAGGCCGCTCCTCCGATCGCGATCGTGGGGACGACCGTCGTGATGACCGGTCGGGTGGTGATCGTGGGGGGCGTCCGCCCTTCCGTCGCGATGACCGGGACCGTGGCGGCTTCCGTCGCGATGACTCGCGCCCGGGCGGCGACCGTGGCGGCTTCCGTCGTGACGGGGACCGTCCGACCCACCGCCGCGACGACGACCGCGGTGGCTTCCGCCGCGACGACTCCCGCCCCACCGGCGACCGCGGCGGGTTCCGCCGCGACGACTCCCGCCCCACCGGCGACCGCGGCGGGTTCCGCCGCGACGATCGTCGGGATGACCGCGGGCGTGATGGTGGTGACCGTCCGTCGTTCCGTCGTGATGACTCGCGTCCCACCGGTGACCGCGGCGGCTTCCGCCGCGACGACCGCCGCGATGACCGCGGGCGGGACGGCGACCGTGGCGGGTTCCGTCGTGACGACGACCGTGGCGGTTTCCGCCGTGATGACCGTCGTGATGACCGGTCGGGTGGTGATCGTGGGGGGCGTCCGCCCTTCCGTCGCGATGACCGGGACCGTGGCGGCTTCCGTCGCGATGACTCGCGCCCCAGCGGCGACCGTGGCGGCTTCCGTCGTGACGGGGACCGTCCGACCCACCGCCGCGACGACGACCGCGGTGGCTTCCGCCGCGACGACTCCCGCCCCACCGGCGACCGCGGCGGGTTCCGCCGCGACGACTCGCGTCCCAGCGGCGACCGTGGTGGGTTCCGTCGCGATGACCGTCGTGACGACCAAAACCGTGGTGGGTTCCGTCGTGACGATTCCCGTCCCGGTGGTGACCGTGGTGGGTTCCGCCGCGATGACTCGCGTCCCAGCGGCGATCGGGGCGGCTTCCGTCGCGATGACCGCCGTGACGATCGTCGGGATGACCGCGGGCGTGATGGTGGTGACCGTCCGTCGTTCCGTCGTGATGACTCGCGTCCCACCGGTGACCGCGGCGGCTTCCGCCGCGACGACCGTCGTGACGACCGCGGGCGTGACGGCGATCGCGGTGGTTTCCGTCGCGATGACCGGGACCGTGGCGGTGACCGTGGTGGTTTCCGTCGCGATGACTCCCGCCCCAGTGGTGACCGTGGCGGGTTCCGCCGTGATGACCGCCGTGACGACCGTGGGCGCGACGATCGCGCACGTGGACCGCGGCGGGACGACACCCGCGGGCGGCCCGGTGGGTACGCGGGGCGCGACGATCGGCGCGGCGATGACGACCGCCGGGGCGGCGGCCGGTTCCGCGAGGACCGTGAGCGCGACCGCGAGCCGATCAAGCGGCTGCCCATCCCCGAGGACGTGACCGGCGAGGAGATCGACAAGGACGTCCGGCAGGAGCTCCAGAGCCTGCCGAAGACGCTCGCCGACGATGTCGCGCGCAACCTCGTGATGGTCGCCCGTCTGATCGACGAGGACCCCGAGGCGGCCTACGCCTACTCCCGGATCGCCCTGCGCCTCGCGTCCCGGGTCGCCGCAGTCCGTGAGGCGGCCGGGTTCGCGGCCTACGCCAGCCAGAAGTACACCGAGGCGCTGGCGGAGTTCAGGGCCGCGCGGCGGATGACCGGCAACGTCGAGCTGTGGCCGTTGATGGCCGACTGCGAGCGCGGCCTCGGTCGGCCCGAGAAGGCGCTCGACATGGCCGGGGCTCCCGAGGTGCAGAAGCTCGACAAGGCGGGACAGGTCGAGATGCGTCTGGTCGCTGCGGGTGCCCGGCGTGACCTCGGACAGCTCGACGCGGCCATCGTGACCTTGCAGAGCCCGGAGCTGGCTTCGCACTCCGTTCAGCCGTGGACCGCTCGACTGCGTTACGCCTACGCCGACGCACTGCTCTCCGCAGGGCGCGAGGACGAGGCACGCGAGTGGTTCGCCAAGGCCGTCGAGTCGGACAAGGACGGAACGACCGACGCTTCGGACCGGCTCGCGGAGCTGGACGGTGTCGAGTTCGTGGACGCCCTGGACGAAAGCGCCGAGGACGCCGAGAGCCCAGCGGTGGACGATGACCTGAACGACGAGGACGTCCCCACCGCGGACACCGACGAGGACGAGGGCGAGGACGACGACGAGGGCGAGCGCAGCGACACCGAGGACCGTACCGACGAGCCCGGTACCGAAGGCGGGACGCGGGACTGAGAGTGACGTCCCGCAGGACCTGCGTCCGAAGGGGAACGTGATGTAGGGGGGTGGATTCTTCGGAATCCGCCCCCCTTCTGCGTGTGCGGTGCCCTCCGGGCGGCGGGTCAGAGGCCGAGGTCGCGCAGCACCAGCCCGGTGGCGGGCTTCGGGCCGAACGAGGTCGACTTGCGCGGCATCGTGACTCCCTGCTGGGCGAGTTCGCGAACGACGTCCTCGTGGACGGGGTGCAGGAGAACCGCCGTTCCGCCGTCCCGTTCCGCCTTAGCCACGGTCGTGGCGGTGTCGTGGATGTAGGCGATCTGCTCGGGGCTGTCGGGGACGCCCCACACGTGGTCGAGCAGGACGGAGTGCAGCACCGTCGCGTCGAGGCCGCGCCAAGCCGCAGGCCGGTCCCCCGGGACCGTGCGGGACAGCAGAGCAGGGTCGGGCCGGTCCACCAGGTGGAAGGCCCCGTCGCCGGTCAGCAGGAACGCGTTGCCCTCAGCCGTCGCCGCACCGAGCGCCGCCATCGCGTGGTCGAGGGGCCCGGGGACGGTGCGCACCCGGAAGTGCCCTTCCAACGCGGTGAGGGCCCGGGCAACGGGGAGCCGGTGGAGGAGCCGGTGGATGGCGCGGACCCGCAGGGGGTAGCGGACGGTGTCGACCAGGAGGACCAGGCCGTGGTCCCAGGGACTCGGCGAGGGGTGTGCCGTCCGTAGGCGCAGGTAGGTGGCCCAGCGGTGGTGGCCGTCCGCGATGAGGGCCTGGTGACGGAGTAGGTCCGCGCGGATCTCCTTGATCTCCCCCGGGGCGGTGACGGACCACAGGCGGTGCCGCACACCGTCCTCCGTGGTCGTCGTCAGGAGCGGGTCCCGCTCGCTCACGCGATCGATCACGGTCGCCGTGCCGCCGCCGTCCTCGCCGCCCCGGTAGGTGAGCAGGAGGGGTTCGAGGTTGGCGTTGGTCGCGCGCATCAGGGCCGCACGGTCGGCCACCACGGGGTCCATCACGTCCTCGTGGGGCAGGACCACGCCCTCGGACGCCTCGGACAGGCGCAGCGCACCGATGACGCCCCGCTGGAGGTGATCGCCGTGCTGCTGTTCGTACACGTAGAGGCCGGGTACCGGGTCGGCGGCGAGGACGCCGTCCGACAACCAGCGGCCGAGGGTGTCGGCGGCGCGCTCGGTACGGGCGGTCGGGGACACGGCCTGGGGCAGGATCAGCCGGACGATGTTGTGCGGGTCGGCCGATTCCAGGTGGTGCAGTCCGTCGGGGCGCACCACGACGTCGTACGGGGGAGAGGTCACCGCGGCCAGGCTGCCGACCCGGTCGGGGACGTACCGCACGCCCCGGAAGGGCGCCAGGTCCAGGCCCCGGGCCGTCTGCTCGTCCGGCTGAGGTCGCCCGCTACCCGCGTCATCCATTGACGCATCGTAAGTCCGCTTCCGGTGTGGGGGATGATCGGGGGAGTACGACCGACGAGGAGCGATGCGCGATGAGTCAGACCACCAGGACCCGGCCAGGCGCCAGCGGACGCCCGCTGAGCGAGGCGTACGACACCGCACTCTTGGACCTGGACGGGGTGGTGTACGCCGGGGGCAGCGCCATCGCCCACGCCGTGGACGCGTTGGACGTGGCGCGCACGGGCGGCATGCGGCTCGCCTATGTGACCAACAACGCGCTGCGCACCCCGGACGCGGTCGCCGTCCACCTGACGGAACTGGGCATACCGACGACGGCCGCGGACGTCATCACCTCGGCGCAGGCGGTGGCCCGTCTCATCGCCGACGAGGTGCCGGCGGGCGCGCGGGTGTTGGTCATCGGAGGCGAGGGCCTGCGCGTCGCGCTCCGGGAGCGGGGACTGACGCCCGTGGACTCGGCCGACGACGACCCGGTGGCGGTTGCACAGGGCTACGGCGGGCCGGACCTGCCGTGGAGCCGATTCGCCGAGGCGAGCTACGCGGTGGCGCGCGGGGTGCCCTGGTACGCGTCGAACACGGATCTGACGATCCCCAGCGGGCGCGGCATCGCGCCGGGCAACGGCGCGGCCGTGGAGGTCGTCCGGATCGCCACGGGAGCTGAGCCGAAGGTGGCGGGGAAGCCGTTGCCCCCCATGCACCGCGAGACCGTTCTGCGGACCGGTGCCCGGCGCCCGCTCGTCGTCGGAGACCGACTGGACACCGACATCGAAGGTGCCTTCAACGGGGACGTGGACTCGCTGCTCGTGCTGACCGGGGTGACCGACGGGGCCCGTCTGCTCGCCGCGCCGCCGGCCCACCGGCCCACGTACGTCGACGCGGATCTGCGGGGTCTACTGACCGGACAGCCGCAGGTCACGGCCGTGGACGGGGCCGGTCCTGTGACCTTCCGGTGCAGGGCCTGGACCGCTTGGGCCGGACCGGAGCGGCTGGAGGTCTCCGGCGGGGACGACGCGTCGGCCGGGGCACTGGACGGGCTGCGCGCCCTGTGCGCCGCGGCGTGGACCGCTGCCGGCGAAGGTGTCTGCGAGCTGGACGGTGAGAAGGCACTCGCCCAGGTGGGGCTGTGAGCGACCGAGCGGAGTGACCCCCGCTCCCGGGGCCGTCCGTCCGCCGACCCGGAACGTCGTACGCGGTAGTTCGGTCCGTGTGCGACGTCCGGGGGCCTCAGAGAGTCCGGGGCCCGGTGCGTCGGGGGGCTCAGAGCAGGGTGCGCAGGCGCAGCAGGTCCTTGAGGCCGGCCTCCAGCTTGATGCGACCGGAGGCCCACGCCTTGGCGAAGTTCAGCCTGCCGTCGACCAGCGCCACCAGGTCGTCGCCCGCCATGGTGAGGCGGATCTGCGCCCGCTGCGAGGGCCGTCCGCGCACGGTGTCCAGCACCTCGATCCGACCGCCTCCCAGGCGCCCGACGAACGTCGTGTCGAGATCCTTGATGTGGCAGGTCAATGAACGGTCCAGCGCCGCCACGTCGCGGGCGCCGCCGTCCGTGGTCGCCAGATTGTCCGAGAGTTTGTCGAGTGCGGCACGGCACTCCTCGATCGTCGCCATCGTGACCGACGGTACCCCACTCCTTCGGGGTAGCGTCGGGGCATGAGCAGCGACTTTGCGCCTCGTTCGGTACCCGGGCCGCCGGATCCCACGGCCGGTTCCGACGGGCTTCCCGGTGCGCCGGGCCCGTCTTCCCGGCCCGCGGGCCGTGTGCAGGACCCGGAGTTCCGGGCTCCCGGAGCACCGGCAGACCCCGTGCCGCTCGGCGTCGACCGCACGGCCACCGGGCACCCGGGGGTCGATGCCCGGCTCGGTCGGCTGGCCGACGTCGACCACCTCGCCACCGATGGTCACCTGGAGGTGTACGAGGATGTGCACCGGGGCCTGCGCGACACGCTGACCGCACTCGACGACCGCACCGGCCCACCGGTCCCCGCACCCCAGCGGGAACCGGCACCCTCGTACGACCACAGGAGCTGAACCGAACGTGGCAGGAGTGGCACGCCGCCGACTCGACGCCGAACTGGTCCGCCGTAAGCTCGCCCGCTCGCGCGAACACGCCAGTCAGCTGATCGCCGCGGGGCGGGTCACCGTCGGCGGCGGGATCGCGATCAAGCCCGCCACCCAGGTGGAGACCAGCGCCGCCATCGTCGTCAAACAGGACGACAAGGATCCCGAGTACGTCTCGCGCGGCGGACACAAGCTCGCCGGGGCGTTCGAAGCCTTCGTACCGCAGGGGCTGGTCGTCAGGGGACGGCGCGCACTCGACGCGGGGGCGTCCACGGGCGGCTTCACCGATGTGCTGTTGCGCGCGGGGGCCGCTCATGTCGTCGCCGTCGACGTCGGGTACGGACAACTGGCGTGGTCCCTCCAGAGCGATGAGCGGGTCACGGTCAAGGACCGCACCAACGTCCGCGAGTTGACGGTGGAGGCGATCGACGGGGTGCCCGTGGACCTGGTGGTGGGGGACCTCTCCTTCATTCCGCTCGGTCTGGTGTTGCCCGCGCTCGCGCGCTGCGCCGCACCGGACGCGGACCTCGTCCTGATGGTCAAGCCGCAGTTCGAGGTGGGCAAGGAGCGGCTGGGGAGCGGCGGCGTGGTCCGCAGTCCCGAACTGCGTGCCGACTCGGTGCGCCAGGTGGCCCGGCAGGCAGCCGAACTCAATCTGGGCGTAAGGGGAGTTACCGCCAGCCCGCTGCCGGGGCCGTCGGGGAACGTCGAGTACTTTCTGTGGCTGCGGGCCGGGGCACCCGAACTCGATCCCGCGGACGTTGACCGTGCAGTGGCGGAAGGACCGCGTTGACACAGAGCCGAGTTCGTACCGTATTCCTCCTGGCGCACACCGGGAGGCCCGCCGCCATCCGTAGCGCCGAACTCGTGGTCCAAGGGCTGCTGCGCGCCGGGCTGCGGGTGCGCGTGCTGGAGGCGGAGGCCACCGACCTGCCGCTGCCCCCGTCGGTCGAGCTGGTCCAGGAGGCGACGCCGGCCTCCCTCGACGGGTGCGAGCTCCTGATCGTGCTCGGCGGTGACGGGACCCTGTTGCGGGGGGCCGAGTTCGCCCGCGCGTCCGGGGTTCCGATGCTCGGCGTCAACCTCGGGCGGGTCGGCTTCCTCGCCGAGGCGGAACGCGATGACCTGGACAAGGTCGTCGATCGGGTCGTGACCCGTGCGTACGAGGTCGAGGAACGCATGACGATCGACGTCGTCGTGCACCACAACGGCGATGTCGTGCACACCGACTGGGCGCTGAACGAGGCGGCCGTCCAGAAGGTCTCCCCGGAGCGGATGCTGGAGGTGATCCTGGAGGTCGACGGGCGGCCCGTCACCGGCTTCGGTTGCGACGGCATCGTCTGTGCGACGCCGACCGGCTCCACGGCGTACGCCTTCTCCGCGGGCGGGCCCGTGGTGTGGCCGGAGGTCGAGGCGCTGCTCATGGTGCCGATCAGTGCCCATGCGCTCTTCGCCAAGCCCCTGGTGACGTCCCCGAACTCGGTGCTCGCCGTCGAGGTGCAGCCGCGGACCCCGCAGGGCGTCCTGTGGTGCGACGGTCGGCGCACCGTCGAACTGCCGCCCGGTGCCCGGGTCGAGGTGCGGAGGGGCGCGGTGCCCGTGCGTCTCGCACGGTTGCACCACGCGTCGTTCACCGATCGCCTCGTCGCGAAGTTCGCCCTGCCCGTCTCGGGGTGGCGGGGCGCACCGCAGTGACCTCCGCCGCCCCCGGCAGCCCCCGTCGCCGGCCCCCTCCGAGGAGGACGGGCGTACGGGGGACCGGTGGGCCGTTCGGGCCGGGTGAGTGCTCATGCGTTCCAGACTGCGGCCCGGCCCGGCCCCGCACCATGAGGTGCGCCGCACAACCTGACTGAGGAAAACCGCAGTCCGTCCCCCGACGCCCGGGGCGCCCCGATGGCCCCGGACGCCCCGGGCGGACGCCCCGGGCGTCGGCTTCGCGCGGATCGTGCCGCCCCTCCGGGCCACTCCCAGGGGTGACAGCCGCTTCCCCCACGCCGCTCGTCACCAGCATGTTCACCAGCGGGTTCACCAGCGTTTTCACCTGCGGGTTCAGTGAACCGGGGCAGGGGCCGTCGCACACCGGGGCCGAGACCTCGTAAGGTCGTGTCCGTGTTGGAGGAGATGCGGATACGGTCGCTCGGGGTCATCGACGACGCGGTGGTCGAGCTGTCGCCCGGCTTCACCGCCGTGACGGGCGAGACCGGCGCGGGCAAGACGATGGTGGTCACGAGCCTCGGCCTGCTGCTCGGCGGGCGCGCGGACCCGGCCCTGGTGCGGATCGGCGCGAAGTCGGCGGTCGTGGAGGGTCGCATCAGCGTGCCTCCGGGCGCTGCCGCGGTGACCCGTGCGGAAGACGCCGGAGCGGAGGTGGACGACGGCGTCCTGCTGGTCAGCCGTACCGTTTCCGCCGAAGGGCGGTCCCGGGCCCATCTGGGCGGGCGGTCCGTCCCGGTCGGACTGCTCGCGGAACTCGCCGACGACCTCGTCGCCGTCCACGGACAGACCGACCAGCAGGGGCTGCTCAAACTCTCCCGCCAGCGCCAGGCACTCGACCGGTACGCGGGCGACGCGGTCGCCCTCCCGCTGGCCCGGTACGCCACCGCCTACCGCCGGGTGCGGTCCGTCACCGGGGAACTCGACACGCTGACCACCCGGGCCCGGGAACGCGCCCAGGAGGCCGACCTGCTGCGGTTCGGCCTGGACGAGATCGCCGCCGTGTCGCCCCGGGCGGGCGAGGACGTCGAACTCGCCGCCGAGGCGGAGCGGCTCGGCCACGCCGAGGCGTTGGCCTCCGCGGCGACGGCCGGCCACGCCACCCTCGTCGGGAACCCGGAGGACCCGGAGGGCATCGACGCCGCCACCCTCGTGGCGGGCGCGCACCGCGCCCTGGAGGCCGTCCGCTCCCACGACCCCGCGCTCGCCGACCTCGCCGACCGGATCAGCGAGATCGGCATCCTCGTCGGTGACGTCGCGGGCGAACTCGCCGGGTACGCCGGTGACCTGGACGCGGACCCGCTGCGACTCGCCGCGGTCGAGGAGCGGCGCGCCGCCCTCGGACTGCTCGCACGCAAGTACGGCGGCACCGAGCAGGACGTCGCGTCCGTGCTGGTCTGGGCGGAACAGGGCGCGGCGCGGCTCCTGGAACTCGACGGGGACGACGACCGGATCGGCGAGCTGACCGCGGAGCGCGACGTGCTGCGGGGGGAGCTCGCGGGCCTCGCGGGCGCCCTCACCGCCGCCCGGCAGGAGGCCGCCGCCCGCTTCGCCGCCGCCGTGACCGCCGAACTGGCGTCGTTGGCGATGCCCCACGCCCGTGTGCACGTCGACATCCGACAGACCGACGCCCCGGACGGCGTCGAGGTCGGTGGCCGCACCGTCGCGTACGGGCCGGCCGGCACCGACGAGGTGGAACTGCTGCTGGCACCGCACCCCGGAGCCCCGGCCCGGCCCATCGCCAAGGGCGCCTCCGGCGGTGAACTCTCCCGGGTGATGCTCGCCGTGGAGGTCGTGTTCGCCGGTACGGACCCGGTGCCGACGTACCTGTTCGACGAGGTGGACGCGGGGGTCGGCGGCAAGGCGGCGGTGGAGATCGGGCGGCGGCTCGCACGGTTGGCGAAGTCCGCGCAGGTCGTCGTCGTCACCCATCTGCCCCAGGTGGCGGCCTTCGCGGACCGGCAGCTGCTGGTGGAGAAGACCAGCGACGGTTCGGTCACGCGTTCCGGAGTGAAGGTCCTGGAGGGCGAGGAGCGCGTACGGGAGTTGTCGCGGATGCTCGCGGGGCAGGAGGACTCCCAGACGGCCCGCGCCCATGCGGAGGAACTCCTCGCCACGGCGCGCGCGGACGCCTGAGCGGATCGCCGGCGGCCCGTGCGGCCCCGAACGGAGAGTCGACCGGGGGGCCGGACCGGGCCGTGCGGGGGCGGACAGTGCGAGGTGCGTGGTTCGACGGCCGCACCGGTGGGCGGGGGCCACGGGTGGCACCTGAAAGGGTGAACGTGTTCGGCGTGACCTCGACGTCGCCACCTCCCGGAGTCGAGCAGTGACGGAACGCTCGTACGGGATGGCATCCTTGGCGCGGCACCTCTTTTCGACGATCCGCTCCCGCCGACCTGCTGTACGTTCCTTCGCGTCACCCGTTCCGCGTGCCCCCCGCCTCCCGGTGTCCCGGGTTCCGCCCCGTGGCCCGTGAGCCGTGACCCTCTCCGTCGTGTTCCCCCGTGACGTGCCCCTGGGGCCGTCACCAGCCGAAACAGGAGTTCCGCCCCGGTGATCAGCCCCGCGCCCCACGGCCAGACGCCCTTGCGCACCGTGCAAGTGCTCGGCGGTGGGAGCACGGAGAGCGGTGCGCATGTGCACGCGCTGACGGCGGGGCTGGTTGCGCGGGGCGTACGGGTGACCGTGTGCGCCCCCGCGGAGGTGGGCAGGGCGTACGCGTTCGACTCCGTGGGCGCCCGGCAGGTGCCGTTGCCGCGCCGGGGCGATCCCGCCTCCGTGGCGGTGCTGCGCGCGATCTGCGCGGAAGCTGACCTGGTGCACGCGCACGGACTGACCGCCGGACTGCGGGCCGCGCTCGCGCTCAGCGGCTGGCGGTTGCCGCTCGTCGTCACCTGGCACGGGCGGGCCCCCACCCGGGGTGCACGGGCCCGGGCCGTGCGGCTGGTGGAACGCCGGGTGGCGAGGTCGGCGTCCGTGGTGCTCGCCACCTGCTGCGACTTAGTGGACAGGGCCAGGCACCACGGCGCCCGGGACGCCCGGCTCGCGGCGGTGGCGTCCCCCGTGCGGCGGCGGACGGCCGACGGGGGAGCGCACCCGCACGAGGCCGACGTCGCACCGCAGAAGGCGCGCGCGGAACTCGGCGCCGTGGAACGACCCCTGCTGGTCGCCGTGGGACCGCTGGACCGACACCAGGGGTACGACACGGTGTTGGACGCCACGCACGCATGGACGGGACTCGACCCCGTACCCCTCCTGGTGGTCGCGGGGGAGGGGCCCCTGAGGGGTGCGCTCCAGCGGCGGATCGAGACGGAGTCGCTGCCCGTGCGGCTGCTCGGGCGGCGGGACGACGTGGCCGCCCTGCTCACCGGCGCCGACGCCGCCCTGTCGGTCAGCCGGTGGGAGGCGCGGTCCGTGGTGGCGCAGGAGGCACTGCGCGCCGGGGTGCCGTTGGTCGCCACCGCGGTCGGCGGGACGCCCGAACTGGTCGGCGAAGCGGCGGAGCTCGTGCCCTACGGTGACGCGGTGGCCCTCGGGGAGGCCGTCGTACGGGTACTGGCGGACGGCGCCCGGCGCGCCTGGCTGCGGGAACGGGGGCTGGCACAGGCGGCGACCTGGCCCACCGAGGACGAGACGGTCGCCCAGGTGCTCAGCGTGTACGACGAGTTGACCCGGCCCCTGCTGCTGCGCTGACGCCCGTTCACCCGAGGTGCCGGCGGGCCCTGAGCGCCAGGCCCAGCGCCAGGACGGTCTGCGGGTCGTCGAGGTCGGTGCCGAGCAGCTCACCGATCCGGGCCAGCCGGTTGTACAGGGTTTGGCGGTTGAGGTGGAGTTCGCGGGCCGTCTCCGCCTTGCGACCCGCGTGCGCGAGGTAGCTCTCCAGGGTCGGCAGCAGCGGGGGCTTCGCCCGGCCGTCGTGTTCCCGCAGCGGGCCGATGGCCCGGTCCACGAACGCCGCGAGGTCCGGGTGTTCGCGCAGGCGCCACAGCAACAGGTCGATGTCGAGGCGCCGGGCGTCGTACCAGGGGCGGTCGTCGAGCCCCTGGGCGGCGGTCGCCGTCTCCGCCGCGTGCCGCAGACCCGCGGCGGCGGCCGCCCAGCCGCCCGCCGCGCCGACCACCACGATCGGCGTCCTGGTGCCCGCGTGGTGGAGCCCGGCCCGTTCCACGCCCGCGCGCAGGGCCGCGGCGATCCGGTCGGCGACCGCCTCCCGTTCCTCGGCGGCCCGCGGGGCGACGAGCAGCGGCACCCGGCCCTCCACCGGCCGCACGCCCAGCAGCACCGGCACGCCCACGGCGGCCACCTCCTCGGCGACCGCGCGGGCCAGCACCGCCCAGCCGCCTCCCGCACCGAGCCCGCCGCCCTCCGGCAACCGCATCACCACCGGCACCAACGGGGCGTCCCCGGGGCGGAAACCGAGCACCCGGGCCTGGTCCGGAGCGTCCCCGGGCGCGATGCGGCCCTCGGCGAGGTCGGCGAGGAAGTCGCCGCGCCCGCGGGCCGTGAGTTCCTCCTCCTGCCGGGCCTGCATCAGGACCACGGCGAGGGAGTCCGCGGCGCGTTCCACCGCGATCCGGTGGACGGGGGCGGGCGCGGCGGTCACCGGCAGCACCACCAGCCGGGCCCGCGGTGCGCCGGGGCCCGGGCCCGAGCCGGCGCCGGGCACGTCCACCACGACGGCACCGACCGGCGGGCCCTGCGTGCGCGGGGGGCGGGCACCGCGCAGCTTCTCCCACACCTGGAGCGGGTCGGTGCCGCCGGTGTCCGGTCCGGCGGCGTACAGCAGCCGCCCGTCGGGGGTCTCCAGGAAGACCGGATTGCCGCTGAACTCGGCGAGGATGCGCAGCACGCGGGGCACCCCGCCGCCGTCCAGCAGGGCCCGCGTGCAGCGGTGCGCGACCTCCTCGGCGCGTTGGAGGAGTGCGTAGTGCCCGTTGACGATCTCGGTGTGGACCTCTTCGGTGACCGTCACGAAGGGGACCTCGCGGTGCAACTGGACCAGGGGGAGCCCCACCGCGCGCGCCGTCTCGACCAGGGGGGCCGGGAGGACGGTGAAGCGAGGGCCCAGTTCGACGACGAGGGCGGCGATGCCCCGCTCGGCGAGCTCGCGCACGAAGGCCCGCTGCTCGGCGGGCCGGGTACCGAGGGCGAGACCGGTGGTGAGCAGCAGTTCGCCGCCCTTGAGCAGGGAGGCGATGTGGGGCACCTCGCCCGCGTGCACCCAGCGGACGGTGCGGTTCAACCGGTCGGCGCAGGCGACCACCTCGGGGAGCCCGCCGCGCAGGCCCGGTAGTTCGAGTGCCCGCCGTACGGTGATTCCGCCCTGGGTGCCCGACCCGTCCTGACTGTCCATGCTGGGACGCTACCCGCCCGTCGGCGGGCCCGGTATCCGGGCCCGCTCCGGGGCGGGCGCCGCCGTCCGCGGACGGCGACCCCCGCGGTCCGGCTAGCCGCCGTAGGCGCCCGAGGCGGTGAGCCGCAGGGCGGTGTCGATCAGCGGAACATGGCTGAAAGCTTGCGGGAAGTTGCCGACCTGACGTTGCAGACGGGGGTCCCACTCCTCGGCGAGCAGGCCGAGGTCGTTGCGGAGGCCGAGCAGCTTCTCGAAGAGCTTCCGGGCCTCGTCCACCCGGCCGATCATGGCGAGGTCGTCGGCGAGCCAGAAGGAACAGGCGAGGAAGGCGCCCTCGTCCCCTTCGAGGCCGTCGACGCCGGCGTCCTCGCCCGCGGTGGGGTAGCGCAGGATGAAGCCGTCGGAGGTGGACAGCTCGCGCTGGATGGCCTCGATGGTGCCGATGACCCGCTTGTCGTCGGGCGGCAGGAAGCCCATCTGCGGGATGAGCAGCAGCGAGGCGTCGAGCTCGCGGGACCCGTACGACTGGGTGAAGGTGTTGCGTTCCTTGTCGTAGCCCTTCTCGCAGACGTCGCGGTGGATGTCGTCGCGCAGCTGGCGCCAGCGCTCCACGGGGCCCTCGACGTCGCCGGACTCGATGAGCTTGATGGTGCGGTCCACGGCGACCCAGGCCATGACCTTGGAGTGGACGAAGTGGCGGCGCGGTCCGCGGACCTCCCAGATGCCCTCGTCGGGCTCCGACCAGTGCTGCTCCAGGTAGCCGATGAGCCGTAGCTGGAGCAGGGAGGCGTAGTCGTTGCGGGCGAGGCCGGTCATGTGGGCGAGGTGGAGCGCCTCGGTGACCTCGCCGTAGACGTCCAGCTGGAGCTGGTGGGCCGCTCCGTTGCCGACCCGGACCGGGGTGGAGCCCTCGTAACCGGGCAGCCAGTCCAGCTCGCTCTCGCCGAGCTCCCGCTCGCCCGCGATGCCGTACATGATCTGGAGGTTCTCCGGGTCGCCGGCCACGGCGCGCAGCAGCCACTCGCGCCAGGCGCGGGCCTCCTCGCGGTAGCCGGTGCGCAGCAGCGAGGAGAGGGTGATGGCGGCGTCGCGGAGCCAGGTGAAGCGGTAGTCCCAGTTGCGGCTGCCGCCGATCTCCTCGGGCAGGGAGGTGGTGGGGGCGGCGACGATGCCGCCGGTGGGCGCGTAGGTGAGCGCCTTGAGGGTGATCAGGGAGCGGATGACGGCCTCCCGGTAGGGGCCGTGGTACGTGCAGTGTTCGACCCACTCGCGCCAGAACTCGGTGGTCGCCTCCAGGGACGCCTCCGGGTCCGGACGGGAGGGGGCCTCCCGGTGGGACGGCTGCCAGGACAGGGTGAAGGCGACCCGTTCCCCGGCGGCGACGGTGAAGTCCGAGTAGGTGGTCAGGTCCTCGCCGTAGGTCTCCGCGTCGGTGTCGAACCACACCGAGTCGGGTCCCGCGACGGCGACCGTGCGGTCCCCCACGCGGTGCACCCAGGGCACGATCCTGCCGTAGGAGAAACGCATCCGCAGGGCGGAACGCACGGGAACGCTGCCCGTGACGCCCTCGACGATGCGGATGACCTGGGGGGCTCCGTCGCGCGGCGGCATGAAGTCCGTCACGCGGACCGTGCCCTGCGGGGTGTCCCATTCGGACTCCAGGACGAGCGAGTCGCCCCGGTAGGTGCGTCGGGTCGCCGGCGGCGGCTGATCGGTGTCGTGGGCGGGACCGAGCCGCCAGAAACCGTGCTCCTCGGTTCCGAGGAGCGCCGCGAAGACGGCGTGGGAGTCGAAGCGGGGCAGACACAGCCAGTCCACCGTGCCGTCCCGGCAGACCAGGGCGGCGGTCTGCATGTCCCCGATGAGTGCGTAATCCTCGATGCGCCCGGCCACGTGCAACTCCAGTCGAACGGCCGCCGGCCGGGCCCCGAGCGGGGCTGGCCGTGCGGTCAAGATGATCCAGTCAAGGGCGTGCCGACGGGCTCGTGGTACCGGAGACGGGCTGGGGTGGTGCCGTTTTGCCGGCCTGGCTCGGCAGCAATGTCCGACGAGGATACGACGCGCTCAGGGGTTACGGGTCCCGCTCAGGTGAACGCATTTGCGCCAAGCGAGTGAGCCCCGGGGACGTCTCGTACCACCGTGGTGCGCGCGGTAGGAGGGTTCGGTGGTGCTCTGGTGACGGCGCCGCCACCAGAACGGCACCGACGGTTTCCTCCGCCGGCCCTCCGTGGTCGCCCGGGCGCGCACCGTGGCTGGGCGCACTCGCCCGGGGTCGCTGATACGCTGGTACCCCGTGGACCGGTGGGCTCGTGGGAGTCCGCAGCGACAGCGACGAGACCCCCGAACCGCAGCGCAGGCACCACCCGATTCTTCCGGGCCGGGCGCCGATCCGCATCTCAGACAGCGACCACGGGAGCCCCCTCTTGGCCATGCCGAATCGATCCGCGACGTCCCCGACGACCAAGCACATCTTCGTCACCGGAGGTGTCGCCTCCTCCCTCGGCAAGGGCCTGTCGGCCTCCAGCCTGGGCGCGCTGCTGAAAGCGCGGGGTCTGCGGGTCACCATGCAGAAGCTCGACCCCTACCTGAACGTCGACCCCGGGACGATGAACCCGTTCCAGCACGGTGAAGTCTTCGTCACCAACGACGGAGCCGAGACCGACCTGGACATCGGGCACTACGAACGCTTCCTGGACGTCGACCTCGACGGCTCGGCGAACGTCACCACCGGACAGGTGTACTCGCAGGTCATCGCCAAGGAGCGGCGGGGCGAGTACCTGGGCGACACCGTTCAGGTGATCCCCCACATCACCAACGAGATCAAGCACCGCATCCGCCGGATGGCGACCGACGACGTGGACGTCGTCATCACGGAGGTCGGCGGCACGGTCGGCGACATCGAGTCGCTGCCGTTCCTGGAGACGGTCCGCCAGGTCCGCCACGAGGTGGGTCGGGACAACGTCTTCGTCGTCCACATCTCGCTGCTGCCCTACATCGGCCCCTCGGGCGAGCTGAAGACGAAGCCGACCCAGCACTCGGTGGCCGCGCTGCGCAACATCGGCATCCAGCCCGACGCGATCGTGCTGCGCGCCGACCGGGAGGTGCCCGTCGCGATCAAGCGGAAGATCTCCCTGATGTGCGACGTGGACGAGGCCGCCGTCGTCGCCGCGATCGACGCGAAGTCGATCTACGACATCCCCAAGGTGCTCCACACCGAGGGCCTCGACGCCTATGTCGTCCGCAAGCTGGACCTGCCGTTCCGCGACGTGGACTGGACGCTCTGGGACGACCTGCTCGACCGCGTCCACAACCCCGACCACGAGGTCAACGTCGCGCTGGTCGGCAAGTACATCGACCTGCCCGACGCCTACCTCTCGGTGACCGAGGCGCTGCGCGCCGGCGGCTTCGCCAACAAGGCCCGGGTGAAGATCAAGTGGGTCACCTCCGACGACTGCCGGACCCCCGCCGAGGCCGCCCGCCAGCTCGGTGACGTGGACGCGATCTGCATCCCCGGCGGCTTCGGTGACCGCGGTGTCAGCGGCAAGGTCGGCGCCATCCAGTACGCCCGCGAGAACAAGGTGCCGCTGCTCGGCCTCTGCCTCGGCCTCCAGTGCACGGTCATCGAGGCGGCCCGCAACCTCGCGGGCATCGCCGACGCCAACTCCACCGAGTTCGACGCGGCCACCGGTCACCCGGTGATCTCCACCATGGCCGAGCAGCTGGACATCGTCGCCGGCGAGGGCGACATGGGCGGCACCATGCGTCTGGGCATGTACCCGGCGAAGCTGGCCGAGGGCTCCATCGTGCGCGAGGTGTACGACGGCAAGGAGTACGTCGAGGAGCGCCACCGCCACCGCTACGAGGTGAACAACGCCTACCGCGCCGAGCTGGAGAAGAAGACCGGGATCCAGTTCTCCGGCACCTCCCCGGACGGCAAGCTCGTGGAGTACGTCGAGTACCCGCGCGAGGTGCACCCCTACCTGGTGGCGACCCAGGCGCACCCGGAGCTGCGGTCGCGTCCCACCCGCCCGCACCCCCTGTTCGCGGGTCTGGTCAAGGCGGCCGTGGAGCGCAAGACCGCCAAGTGACCGACGGCTCGGGCCCGCCCCCACCGGGGAACCCGGGGGCCGGCCGGCACCGACGATCACAGGCGATACGGTGAACAACCGGGGCGCGTGCCTTCACGGCACGCGCCCCGTTCGTTCGACACAGGCGCAGGCGCGGGAGGAACACGGCGATGACCATCAAGGACACCCCCGAGGAGTGGGAGATCCGGGCGAGCGACACCCCGTTCACCGGCAACAAGACCTCGGTCCGCACGGACGACGTGGTCATGCCCGACGGGACCGTCGTGCGCCGCGACTACCAGGTCCACCCCGGCTCGGTCGCGGTCCTCGCCCTCGACGACCAGGACCGCGTCACGGTCATCAGCCAGTACCGCCACCCCGTACGGCAGCGGCTGTGGGAGATCCCCGCCGGACTCCTCGACATCCCCGGCGAGAACCCGCTCCACGCGGCGCGCCGGGAGCTCTACGAGGAGGCCCACGTCAAGGCCGAGGACTGGCGGGTCCTCACCGACGTCTACACCACGCCCGGCGGCTGCGACGAGTCCGTGCGCATCTTCCTCGCCCGGGAACTGTCCGAGGCCGAGGGCGAGCGGTACGCCGTCGAGCACGAGGAGACGGACATGACGATCACCTCCGTACCGCTCGCGGAGCTCGCCCGTGGGGTCCTCGCCGGCGAACTCCACAACAACTGCCTGGTCGTCGGTGTGCTGTCGCTGGTCGCCGCCCGCGCCGGGGACGGCCTCGACGCGCTGCGCCCCGCCGAGGCCCCCTGGCCCGCCCGCCCGTTCGAGGTCTGACGCCCGCCCGGGGCGGTGTCCCGCCGCCCCGGTCCGCCGGACCCGGTCCCGCCCCGCACCCGAACGGCCCGATCGGCAGATGATCCGATCGGGCGACCTGCGCGCCCCACCCGCCGTGCTCCCCGACGATCGTCGCAGAGCGTGAACTAGGCTCTGAAAGCACCCCGTCCGGAGCCCCGGCGGGCACCTGCGCGCAGTGGAACGGGAGTGTGGCCCGTGACGGACCAGGCGGTGGACACCAGCGGTACCGGGCTGTCCGCGGACGGACGGCCCCGGGCGTCCGCGACCGCCCCCACGGACAGTCAGTTCCTCGGTCGTACGAGGGAGTTGAAGGAACTCCGGGCCGACATCGAACGCGCCGGCCTGGACACCCTGGCGGGCACCAAACCGCCCAGCGCCCGTGCCCTGCTCATCGCGGGCCGCCCCGGTTCCGGGCGCACCGCGCTCGCCGAGGAACTCGTGCGCCAGGTCGCCCACCGTTACCCCGACGGGGTGCTGCGGGCCCGGCTCGCCGACGCCGACGGCACCCCGGTACCCACCGAACGGGTCGCCCGCGTCCTGCTCGACGCCCTCGGCGCCCCCGCACCCGCGGGAGCGTCCGCCGACGACCTCACGGCCGATCTGCGCGCCGCCCTCGCCGACCGCCGCGCACTGCTCCTCCTCGACGGCGCCACCGACGCCGAACAGGTCGACGAACTCCTCCCGCCCGCCCCGCACAGCCTGCTGCTCGCCGTCACCGAGGGCCCGCTGACCGGCCTCGCCGACGTCCGGCCCTGCACCCTCGGCGGTCTCGACACCAAGTCCGCCGTGGAACTCCTCACCCAGTGGACCGGCTCGGTCCGCGTCACCGTCGACCCGTACGCCGCCGAAGGGCTGGTCGAGGAGTGCGGCGCCCAACCCGCCGCACTCGTCCTCGCCGGCGGCTGGCTCGCCGCCCGGCCCAAGGTGTCCGTCGCCGACCTCGCCAAACAACTGCGCGCCCGGGCCGACGACGGCCCCGCCCTCACCCGGGTCTTCCTGCACGCCTACGAGGCACTGCCCGCCCCCTCGGCCCGGATACTGCGACTGCTCGGCCTGACCCCCGACGGCCTCGCCGATCCGCACACCGCGTCCGCGCTCGCCGGCTGCTCGGTCTCCGCCGCCCGCTCGCTGCTCGACGACTTCACCGCGCTCGGGATGCTGCGGCGCCTGCCCTCACCGCTCCCGCAGTACCGGGTGCCCGACTTCCTGGTCCCGCTGCTGCGCACGCTCCGCGAGGCCAAGGACCGGCCGGGCGAGATCCAACTCGCCCGGGCCCGGATGCTGGAGCGCACGGTGCGCCTCCTCCAGTCCTGCCGGGCGATCACCCAGACCGACGACGCCCTGGCACAGAGTCGGCTCGCCGGCCTCCCCCGGGCCCTGCGCTTCCCCACCCCCCGGGCCGCCGCCGACTGGCTGCGCATCCGACGGCCCGCCCTGCTCGCCGCCGCCCGCGCGGCCGTCGCCGACGGCGAGCTGGACACCCTGGCGCGACGGCTGATGGCCGCACTGACCCGTGCGCTCGTGGCGCACGAGGGCGCCGTCTCCGCCGCCGCCGACCTGTACGGCATCCACCAACTCGTCCTGGACGTCGCCGAGCGCCGTGACCTGCCGCGGGAACAGGCCGCCGCCCTGCTGAACCTCGCCGACCTCGACGCCCAGACGGGCCGCACCCGGGAGGCGCTGGTCCGCTACCGGGCCGCGCTGGACGCCGGACGTCGGGCCCGTGACCCGTACGCCACCGGGCGGGCCATGGAATCCGTCGGCGGCGCCCATCAGGAGCTCGGCGACTGGTACCGCGCGGCCGACTGGTACGGGCGGGCCCTCGCCCAACGGCTGGCCCGCGACGAGCGGGAGGACGCGGCCCGCCTGCACGGCCGGATCGCCGGGGTCCAGACCTACGCCGGCCGCTACGGGGACGCCATGCGCAACTGGCGGTCGGCGGTCTCCGGCCACCGCCGGGCCGGAGACACGTCCGCGGTGGCGCGGGCGCTGAGCGAACTGGCCCGGGTGCAGGAGTACGCGGGCCGCCCGGAAGAGTCGCTGCGCACCTGTCGCGATGCGGTGGAGTGGGCCCGGCGGGCCGAGGACGTCCGGCTCCAGGCGGCGTTGCAGCTCCGGCTCGCCGACACCCTGGACCGGCTCGGCGAGTCCTCCGCCGCCCGGCTGCACCGCAGCGCCGCGGACCGGATGCTCGGGGAGGACCCCGACGGCCCCGGTGCCGCGTACCGGCCGGTCCGGCGCGGCTCCGAACCGGACGGTGGCGGTTCGGACGCCGGCGACGGCACGGCGGAGGCCGCCGCACCCCCGGCCCCGGCACCAGCACCGGCAGTGGCACCGGAATCGGCACCAGCACCGGATTCGGCCTCTGCTCCGGCTCCGGCCCCTGCACCCGCCTCGGCTTCGGCACCCACCCCAGGGGACCGCCCCCGGGCCATCGGGGACCACCCGCACCACACGGCCGGGGTCGGGGCCGAGGCGCCCACCACGGGCGGGACGCACCCGGCGGACGCGGACCCCGTCGAACGGCCGCAGGACCCGGCCGGCCGCCCGGCGACGGATTCCGGTCGTCGGCTCACGAAGGTCGAGGACCGGCCGTCGACGGCTCACCGCACGGCGCCCACCACGGCCGAGGGGCGCGCTCCCGCCCGGCCGGCGGGCGCGGACGAGCCCCCCGTGCGCCTCGGCAAGGGGCCCGTCGGAACGGCCACGGCGAATGATCCTTCAGAGGAAAACAGCACCTCAGCCTACGAAATCCGTAGTGCACCCGGAAAGGATTGATGCTTTGGAAGGCTAGACAGCGACAAATCCTTCATTAGACTGGCTCTGCCCGCGTGTTTCGTGGTGCCTTCCGGTATGCCCGTGTGCATCCGGGTCCGTAGTGCGTTGCCCCGAAAACCCTCTGAGCCAAGGACCGTGATCGACGATGAAGGTCGGCATCCCCCGCGAGGTCAAGAACAACGAGTTCCGCGTCGCCATCACCCCCGCCGGGGTGCATGAGCTGGTCCGCAACGGCCACCAGGTCGTCATCGAGCGGAACGCCGGAGTCGGGTCCTCCATCACGGACGCCGAGTTCGTCGCCGCCGGTGCGGCGATCCTCGACACGGCCGACGAGGTCTGGGCCACCGCTGACCTGCTGCTCAAGGTCAAGGAGCCCATCGCCGAGGAGTACCACCGCCTCCGCAAGGACCAGACGCTCTTCACGTACCTGCACCTCGCCGCGTCCAAGGAGTGCACGGACGCCCTCGTGGACTCCCGCACCACGGCCATCGCGTACGAGACCGTCGAACTGCCGAACCGCGCCCTGCCGCTGCTCGCGCCGATGTCCGAGGTCGCGGGTCGGCTCGCCCCGCAGGTGGGCGCCTACCACCTGATGCGCCCGAGCGGCGGTCGCGGGGTGCTGCCCGGCGGGGTCCCCGGCGTCGCCGCCGGCAAGGCGGTCGTCATCGGTGCCGGCGTCTCCGGCTGGAACGCCGCCACCATCGCGATCGGCATGGGCTTCCAGGTCACGCTGCTCGACCGGGACATCAACAAGCTCAAGGAGGCCGACAAGGTCTTCGGCACCCGGATCCAGACCGTCGTCTCCAACTCCTTCGAGCTGGAGAAGGCGTGCCTCGACGCCGACCTCGTCATCGGTGCCGTCCTCATCCCCGGCGCCAAGGCTCCCAAGCTGGTCACCAACGAGCTGGTGTCGCGCATGAAGCCGGGAAGTGTTCTTGTCGACATCGCGATCGACCAGGGCGGCTGCTTCGAGGACTCGCGCCCCACCACGCACGCCGAACCCACCTTCCCGGTGCACGGTTCGGTCTTCTACTGCGTGGCCAACATGCCCGGCGCGGTGCCGCACACCTCCACCTACGCCCTGACCAACGCGACGCTGCCCTACATCGTGGAGTTGGCCAACCGCGGCTGGGTCGAGGCGCTGCGCCGTGACCCGGCGCTGGCCAAGGGCCTCAACACGCACGACGGCAAGGTCGTCTACCGCGAGGTCGCCGAGGCCCACGGTCTCGACCACCTCGAACTCGCCTCCCTGCTGGGCTGAGTCCCGGCTCCCGCGCCGCGCCCGGCCCGGTGGTCGGGAGCGCGGGGCGCCGCCGGTCAACGGGCGATGCCCAAGCTCACGCGTACGGCCGGACCTTGTCGACAAGGTCCGGCCGTACGTATGTCGATTTTCGGGTCGATGTGGATCGCGCCACTGTGCGAACCGCACGGTCGTGTTCGTACGCGGAGTGTCGACATCGTGGTCAACTCGCCTCGAACGTAACCCTTTAACCGATTCGCACACCCGGGAAAGGCGTCGACGGCACCCCGTACGCCCTTGACAGGGGCGGGTTCCGATGCCGACACATCGTGTCGGGTCCGGTGGATTGTGTTGCTGCGGAGCGGTGACACGCCATAGAGTCGCCAAACGTCGGCATGGTGCCACGCTGACCTATCTAGAAGTTTCCTGGTCACCAAGGAGGTAAGACGACTTGTGAATGAGTCGACATTTACTCCCGGGGGTGGTCAACCAGGGGCCCCCGTACGGGGCCGGGGCCCCTCGGGGTTCGAGGCTGTCGGCTCGGTCGCTGTCCGCACCTTCGCAGCCCACCAGCAGAGTCCTCAGCGGATTCAGACAGCACACCAGAGCATGGATGGCCCTTACGTGAACGCCATGGCCGGCGGCCGAAGCGGCAACAGTCACTTCGCCGCCTACGACGACGACCTGCCCGAAGGGCACTTCTACGACCCGGACGCGGAGTACGAGCCGGACCCGGAGTACGCGGCCACGCTCGCGCCCGACGCGGCGCGCCAGCGGCGCGAGCGGATCGGCCCCACCGGCCGGCCGTTGCCGTACTTCCCGATCCCGGGCCCGCTGACCGAGCACGGACCCGCGAAGATCATCGCGATGTGCAACCAGAAGGGCGGCGTCGGTAAGACCACGTCGACCATCAACCTGGGTGCCGCGCTCGCGGAGTACGGCCGCCGGGTCCTCCTGGTGGACTTCGACCCGCAGGGTGCCCTGTCGGTCGGCCTCGGGGTGAACCCGATGGAGCTGGACCTCACGGTCTACAACCTGCTCATGGAGCGGGGGATGGCCGCGGACGAGGTGCTCCTCAAGACGGCCGTCCCGAACATGGACCTGCTCCCCAGCAACATCGACCTGTCCGCGGCCGAGGTGCAGTTGGTCTCCGAGGTGGCCCGCGAGTCGACGCTCCAGCGGGCGCTCAAGCCGCTGATGGCCGACTACGACTACATCGTGATCGACTGTCAGCCCTCGCTCGGCCTGCTGACGGTGAACGCCCTGACCGCGGCGCACAAGGTGATCGTGCCCCTGGAGTGCGAGTTCTTCGCGCTGCGCGGAGTGGCCCTGCTCACCGAGACGATCGAGAAGGTCCAGGAGCGGCTGAACCCGGAGCTGGAGCTCGACGGCATCCTCGCCACCATGTACGACTCACGCACCGTGCACAGCCGTGAGGTGCTGGCCCGGGTGGTCGAGGCGTTCGACGACCACGTCTACCACACCGTGATCGGCCGGACGGTGCGCTTCCCGGAGACCACGGTCGCGGGTGAGCCCATCACCACGTACGCGTCGAACTCCGTCGGTGCCGCCGCCTACCGTCAGCTCGCCAGGGAGGTGCTCGCCCGGTGTCACGCCGAGTGAGTCTGCCCGGAGCCGACGAGCTGTTCCGCACCACCGGGGGGACGGCGCTCCAGGCGTCCTCCCCCCGGCGCCCGGCGAGCGGTGAGCCCCGGGTGCCGCCGCCGGCCGCCGGCGAGGAGGCCGCCGTCGAGGAGACGACCTCCTCGCGCCGGTCGGCGGCCCAGGTCCCCGGGCGTCGGGAGGCGCCGGCGTCCACTGGCGGGGAGGGCGAGCACACGGTCGCGGAGGCCGATGCGGCCGACTCCCGCACCCGGACCTCCGAGCGCGGCACCGAGCGGTCCTCCGACGCCGTGGACCAGCCCCTCGTACGCCCCGCCGGACGCCGTACGGCGGAGGGCGATGCCGGCACCCCGAGCGGGTCCACGGGGTCCCCACGGGGCACGCAGCCGGGCGCCGCGGCCGGGGCGTCCCGGCGCCGGGGCCGGTCGGCGACCCGACGGCCCAGCGGCCGGGAGCGGCACGACGAGAAGATCACCGTGTACGTCTCCGCCGAGGAACTGATGGACCTGGAGCACGCCCGGCTGGTGCTCCGGGGCGAGCACGGGCTCGCGGTGGACCGGGGGCGGATCGTGCGGGAGGCGGTGGCCGTGGTGCTCGCCGACCTCGAATCGCGCGGTGACGCGAGCATCCTGGTGCGGCGGCTCCGTGGGCGTTAGCCCTCGACGGGGGCGACGCGTTCTGGGTAAGGGCCCCGGGGGCGGGGCGGGGGCCACGGCGGAAGCGACCGGGTCCGCGGACACGGGTTCCGAGCAGTCCGTACGGCCCGAGCAGCCCGTACCGGCCGAGCAGTCCCGACGAGCGGACGGGCTCCGGGCGGGCGACGGCGACAACGACGACGGCTACGACGACGACAACGACGGCGACGCCGGAACGAGCACGGCTCCCCGGACGGAGCCCGACAGGGATCACGCACCCGGCGGGACCACCTCAGCCGCGGCTGACGGCGGGTTCCAGGTCCGGCTGGCGAACTTCGAGGGTCCGTTCGACCTCCTGCTGCAACTGATCTCACGGCACCGACTGGACGTGACCGAGGTGGCGCTGTCCACCGTCACCGACGAGTTCATGGCCTACATCCGGCGCCTGGGGCCCGACTGGGACCTGGACGAGACCACCGAGTTCCTGGTGGTCGCGGCGACCCTGCTCGACCTCAAGACGGCCCGGCTGCTGCCGACCGCCGTGGTCGAGGACGAGGCGGACCTCGCCCTTCTGGAGGCGCGTGACCTGCTCTTCGCACGACTGCTCCAGTACCGCGCGTACAAGCAGATCGCGGACCTCTTCGGCGACCGCCTTGAGCAGGAGGCCCGGCGCTGGCCGCGCACCGTCGGCCTGGAGCCGCACCACGCCGAGCTGCTGCCCGACGTGGTGATCGGCATCGGCGCCGAGGGGTTCGCACGGCTCGCCGTGAAGGCCATGCAACCGAGGCCCGAGCCCCAGGTGTACGTCGACCACATCCACGCCCCGCTGGTCAGCGTGCAGGAGCAGGCGGCGGTCGTCGTCGCACTGTTGCGCGAGCGGGGCCGGGCGAGCTTCGGGGAGCTGATCGAGGGCACCGAGGACACGCTCACCGTGGTGGCGCGGTTCCTGGCCCTGCTGGAGCTGTACCGGGAGAAGGCCGTGGCGCTCGACCAGGAGAGGGCGCTCGGCGAACTGGTGGTGAGCTGGACGGGCGGTGACGGGGACGGCGGGCCCCGTGTCACCGACGAGTTCGACCGGCCCGCGACGGACCCCGAGCACGGCGGTGCGGACCGGGACGACACGGGTGCCGGGCAGCAGCCCGGCACCCGGACGGCGGAGAGTGCGGCGTGAACGAGCTGGGCGGCGACGGTCAGGGCGACGGCGGGGTGGGCGCCCCCACGACGAAGGGGGAGGTCGCCGGGCTGGACCTGGGGCCCGCGCTGGAGGCCGTGCTGATGGTGGTCGACGAGCCGGCCACCGAGGAGCACCTGGCGAAGGTCCTCCAGCGTCCCCGACGACAGGTCGCCGAGGCCCTGCGGGAGCTGGCCGACGAGTACGCGGTCCAGGGCCGCGGCTTCGAGCTGCGCCTCGTCGCGGGCGGCTGGCGCTACTACACCCGCCCCGCGTACGCGGCGGCGGTCGAGGGCTTCGTCCTCGACGGCCAGCACGCCCGGCTCACCCAGGCCGCGCTGGAGACCCTCGCGGTCGTCGCGTACCGGCAGCCGGTCAGCCGTTCCCGGGTCTCCGCGGTGCGCGGGGTGAACTGTGACGGGGTGATGCGGACCCTCCTCCAGCGCGGGCTGGTGGAGGAGGCGGGCACGGAACCCGAAACAAGTGCGATCCTGTACAGGACGACGAACTACTTCCTGGAGCGGATGGGCCTGCGCGGCCTGGACGAGCTTCCGGAGCTCGCGCCCTTCCTCCCCGAGGCGGAGGCGATCGAGGCCGAGACGCAGGAGGGCGTACCGTCGTTCGATCCGGACGCTCCCGACTCCGGGACCTTCGACGCAGACGACAAGACGGAACTTTGATGCGAAGCAGCGGCAGCGACAGGAACAGCGGACGCGGTAACCCCCGCGGCGCGGGCAATGGGCGCGACGACAAGCAGAAGCGCGCCGGGCGGCCCCGCCCTGAGGAGCGCCGTCACCAGACGGGCGCGTCCGGCGGCGCCGGCGGTTCCGGCAGCGGGGGCCCCGACGGCGGGCGGGGTGGCCGCGGCGCCGCGGCGCGCGGGGGTGCCAAGGGCCGTCCCAAGCAGTCCGCCCAGGGCCGGGGCGACCGCACGGCCCCGGGGCGCTCCCGGGAGTACGACGTACGGGCCGAGGAGCGCAACCGGGAGCGCTACGCGGAGAAGAAGCAGGTCCAGACCCCCAAGACCTTCCCGGGCGCCGAGCAGGAGGGCGAGCGGCTCCAGAAGGTGCTGGCCCGCGCGGGTTACGGTTCGCGCCGCGCCTGCGAGGAGCTGATCGAGAACGCGCGCGTGGAGGTCAACGGCTCCATCGTGATGGAGCAGGGGCTGCGCGTGGACCCGATGAACGACGAGATCAAGGTCGACGGGCTCACCGTGGCCACGCAGTCGTACCAGTTCTTCTCGTTGAACAAGCCCGCGGGCGTGGTGTCGACGATGGAGGACCCGGACGGCCGCCAGTGCCTCGGCGACTACGTCACCAACCGGGAGACGCGGCTCTTCCACGTCGGACGGCTCGACACCGAGACCGAGGGCGTGATCCTGCTCACCAACCACGGTGAGTTGGCGCACCGCCTGACGCACCCCAAGTACGGCGTCAAGAAGACCTACCTGGCGCACATCGTCGGCCCCATCCCGCGCGACCTGGGCAAGCAGCTCAAGGACGGCATCCAGCTGGAGGACGGCTACGCCCGCGCCGACCACTTCCGGGTGGTGGAGCAGACCGGCAAGAACTACCTGGTCGAGGTGACCCTGCACGAGGGGCGCAAGCACATCGTGCGCCGGATGCTCGCGGAGGCCGGGTTCCCCGTCGACAAGCTGGTCCGGGTGGCGTTCGGACCGATCACCCTGGGCGACCAGAAGTCCGGCTGGCTGCGCAGGCTGTCCAACACGGAGGTCGGCATGCTGATGAACGAGGTCGACCTGTAGGCGGCGCCCCTTCCGTCCACCGAGGCCGGGCCCGGAGTTTCCGGGCCCGGCCTCCGTGCGTCCGGGCCCGATCGGGGCTTGTGCACACCGCCCCCTCTTTATAGTCTGATTGACCAATAAGGAGGTGGCTCCGAGGCCCCGTCCGACCCCGGTCGCGACGGACCCGCGATGCGGCGACCGCCTGGAGGAAGCTGGAGGAAGAACGATGAGCACCCACCCCGCCGGGGAACGGGCCGACGGCGGCCGGGCTCCCGAGGGCTACGACAAGCACGCGTTCGAACCGTTCGCCGTCACCGTCGACCTGGCCGTCTTCACCGTCCGCGACGCCGCCCTCCACGTCCTGCTGGTCGAGCGCGGCGAGCAGCCCCACCAAGGGCGCTGGGCCCTCCCCGGGGGATTCGTCCTGCCCCGGGAGTCCGCCGGCCGGGCCGCCCGCCGGGAACTCGCCGAGGAGACCGGACTGTCCGCCGACACCGTCGCCGGACTCCACCTCGAACAGCTGCGGACCTACAGCGAACCCGACCGCGACCCCCGGATGCGGGTCGTCTCCGTCGCCTACACCGCACTCGTCCCCGACCCTCCCGAACCGCGGGGCGGCGGCGACGCCCGGCGCGCCCGGTGGACGCCCCCCGGCCGCTCGGGACCGCTCGCCTTCGACCACGACCGCATCCTCGCCGACGCCCGCGAACGCATCGGCGCCCAGCTGGAACACACCTCGCTCGCCACCTCCTTCTGCCCGCCCGAGTTCACCCTCGGCGAGCTGCGGCGCGTGTACGAAGCGGTGTGGGGCACCCCGTTGGACCCCGCCAACTTCCGTCGCAAGGTCCTCGCCACGCCCGGCTTCGTGGAAGCCGTCACCGGTGCCGCCCGGCTCACCGGTGGCCGGGGCAAACCCGCCGCGCTCTACCGCGCCGGCACGGCCACCACACCGTACCCACCCCTGCTGCGCCCGGAAGGACGGCCCGCATGACCACCTCACCGACCCCCGCGTCCCCCGCATGCCCCGCATCCCCCACCTCGGTTGGCCCCGGCCCGGTCCGCGCCGGGCGCCCCGCCACCGGAGCCCTCGTCGGCCTCGCCCTCGGCGACGCGCTCGGGTTCCCCACCGAGTTCAACGACGTCCCGTCCATCCTGGCGAAGTGCGGGCCCTGGCGGTCGATGGAACTGCCGGCGCCGGCCTTCGTCACCGACGACACCCAGATGACCCTCGCGCTGGCCCGGGCGCTGTGGAGGGCGGGCGACGGAACCCTCCTCGACCCCGCGCGCACGTTGGCCCCGGTCCGCGACGAGTTCGTGGCCTGGTACCGGTCGCCCGACAACGACCGGGCCCCCGGCCGCACCTGTCTGACCGCCTGCGCCCTGCTGGAAACCGGCACCGGGCCCTGGCAGGACGCCAGCCAGGTCCACTCCAAGGGCTGCGGGGCCAACATGCGCGTCGTCCCCGTCGGCCTGCTGTCCGGGCTCGACGACGAGCGGCGGGCCGGCCTCGCCCAGGCACAGGGCGCACTCACCCACGGCCATCCCACCGCGCTCGCCGCCAGCGACCTCACCGCCCACGCGGTACGGCTCCTCGCGCACGGCGCTGACCCCACCGGGCTGGTCGGCCGGCTGCGTTCGTACGCCTTCGAGAACCGCACCCGCTACCACGAGCACTGGCTCGGCGACCTGTGGCAACGGGCCGGGGACGCCTCGCCCGAGGACTTCATCGCCCGCGGCTGGGACGAGTGCTCAGCCGTCCTCGACCGGCTCCGCGACGCACTGCGGGACCCCTCGCCGGAGACCGACCCCTGTCTCGTCACGGGGGAGGGCTGGATCGCCGAGGAGGCCCTCGCCACCGCGCTGCTGTGCTTCCTGCTCTTCCCCGGTGACCCGCTCACCGCCCTGCGCCGGGCCGCCTGCACCTCGGGCGACTCGGACTCGATCGCCTGCCTCACCGGTGCGTTCGCGGGCGCCCACCTCGGCGCCGACGTCTGGCCCGCGGCCTGGGTCGACCGGTTGGAGCACCGGGACGAACTGCTGGCGTTCGGAGCGCTCTGGGACGCCTGAGGCGGGCGCGCGCTGCGCAGGTCAGCGGCTGGTCGGGGCCACCGCGAGGTGCGCGGAACGCGCCCGGACCGCCGTCAGGAACGCCTCGACCCGGGCCCGGTCGGGCGCCGGCGACAGCGGACTGCGGGGCAGCTCAGCGGCGGCCCGGTCGATCAGGCGGGCCATCCGGGACTCCACCTCGGCCCAGGGCACCTCGCCCCGCCGCACCGCGAGCAGCGGTTCGCGCTCCTCGCCCACGTCGAGGGTGAGCGTGCCGGTGCGCAGCAGGTCCCGACAGGACTGCAACAGCCGCAACATGTGCATGGCGTGCTTCCAACGCGGGGCGCCGTGCCGGCGGACGTCCGCCGCCAGTCGGGCCCGCTGGGCCGTCGCGTACCCCGTGAACGTCTCGTGGACCCGCCGCGACAGGAACGCCCCGCGCAGGTCGAGCAGCTCCCGGCCGGTCCCGTCCGCGTACTGCACGAGCGGCGAGTACAGGCACTCCAGGATGTTCGGGTTGGCCCGCAGGGCCAGCTCGCAGAACCGTTCGAGCTCCCAGCTGAACTGTTCCTCGCCCGGTCCTTCGACATGGGTGGGCGGCTTGTCGAAGCGCCAGAACGACGGCGTCGGAGCGACGAACACCCCGCGCCGGTCCGTGTCGCTGCCGTCCGTGGCCAGACCGAAGGCCCGCGAACCCGTGACACAGGAGTAGATCGTGTGGTGACGGACCAGTTCCTCGGGTGCCATGCCGCCCAGCGTACGGGCGCTCCGGTCCGGCCTTCCGGGATTTTCCGACCGCCCCGGAACCCGGGCGGCGCGCGTGCACCCCCGTCGCGCTGACTAGGCTGGGCACCGTCGGCGTACCCGCGTTCAGCGCGGCGCTACGAGGGTTCGCAAGCGGAAGGCGGAAGACGGTGGCGGTACGAGCGGTCCGGGGGGCCGTCCAGTTGGAGCGCGACGAGGCCGACCACATGCGCGAGCGCGTCGCCGCGCTGCTGGAGGCGATCCTCGAACGCAACGCCCTCACCCCGGACGACCTGATCAGCTTCTGGTTCACCGCCACCCCCGACCTGCACAGCGACTTCCCCGCCGCTGCCGCGCGCGGCCTCGGCCTGGTCGACGTCCCGCTGATCTGCGCCCAGGAGCTCGACGTCGAGGGCGCGATGCCCCGGGTGGTCCGGGTGCTCGCGCACATCGAGACGGATCTGCCCCGTTCCGGGATCTCCCACGTCTACCTGGGGGCCGCGGCGGCCCTGCGCAAGGACATCGCCCAGTGAGAACCGCACTCGTCATCGGCACCGGCCTGATCGGCACCTCCATCGCCCTGGCCCTCACCGGCCGCGGGGTGGCCGTCCACCTCGTGGACCACGACTCCCAGCAGGCCAGGACCGCCGCCGCGCTGGGCGCCGGCACCGACGGCCCGCCGGCCGGCCCGGTGGACCTCGCGATCGTCGCGGTGCCGCCCGCCCACGTCGCCGCGACCCTCGCGGACGTCCTGGGACGGGGCGCCGCCCGCGGCTGCCTCGACGTGGCCAGCGTCAAGGGCGGGCCCCGGCGCCAGCTGGAGGCCCTCGGGACCGCCCCCGAGGCCCTCGCCCGCTACATCGGCACCCACCCCATGTCCGGGCGGGAGAAGTCCGGTCCGCTCGCCGCCACCGCGGACCTCTTCGAGGGGCGCCCCTGGGTGCTCACGCCCACCCGGGACACCGACACCGAGGTGCTCAACCTGGCGCTGGAAGTGGTCGCCCTGTGCCGGGCCCTGCCCGTGGTCATGGACGCGGACGCCCACGACCGCGCGGTGGCGCTGGTGTCGCACATGCCGCACCTGCTCTCGGGCCTGGTGGCCGCCCGACTGGAGCACGCCGACGAGTCCGCGGTGCGCCTCAGCGGCCAGGGCATCCGTGACGTCACCCGGATCGCCGCGTCCGACCCCCGGATGTGGATCGACATCCTGTCCGCGAACCCCGGCCCCGTCGCCGACCTGCTCACCGAGGTCGCCGAGGACCTCGACGGCACCGTCCGGGCCCTGCGCTCGCTCCAGTCCGCGGACGAGGAGAAGCGACGCGAGGGCGCCACCGGGATCGAGGCCCTGCTGCGGCGGGGCAACGCCGGCCAGAGCCGGGTCCCCGGCAAGCACGGCACCGCGCCCGCCGTCTACGAGAGCGTGGTCGTGCTGATCGGGGACGAGCCCGGGCAGCTCGCACGGATCTTCGCGGACGCGGGGGCGGCCGGAGTGAACGTCGAGGACGTACGGATCGAGCACGCCACCGGCCGGCAGGAGGGCCTCGTCGAACTGGTGGTCCTCCCGACGGCCGCGCCCGCGCTCACCGCGGCGCTGCGGGAACGCGGCTGGTCGATCCGTCCCTAGCCGGGTGGTCGGGCCGCCGCGTCCCGGCGGCCCGGCCACCCTCCCGCCCCGGACCGGGCCCCACCGCGGGGCTCCGGTCGGGCGGTGTTCCGGGGCGGGCACCGGTCCGGGCGGCCCCGTGGGAACAAGTAACCTTGTCCGGGGCCCTCGCGGGCCCGGACCGCCCCGTCATGCCCCACCCCTGGAAGGTGCCCCGTGGAAACCGTCGCCGGAACCACCGCAGTCATCGTCGCGATCGACGGTCCGTCCGGCACGGGCAAGTCCAGCACCTCCAAGGCCGTCGCCGCCCAGTTGGGCCTGCGCTACCTCGACACCGGCGCCCAGTACCGGGCGATCACCTGGTGGATGGTGCACCACGGGGTCGACGTCACCGACCCGGCGGCCGTCGCCGCGGTCGCGGACAAGCCCGAGATCGTGTCCGGCACGGACCCGGCCGCCCCGACGATCACCGTGGACGGCACCGACGTGGCCGCGCCGATCCGTACCCCGGAGGTCACGGCGAAGGTCAGCGCGGTCAGCGCGGTCCCCGAAGTCCGCACCCGGATCACCGAGCTCCAGCGGAGCATCGCCGCGTCCACCGCGGGCGGCATCGTGGTGGAGGGCCGGGACATCGGCACCACCGTCCTGCCCGACGCCGATCTGAAGATCTTCCTCACCGCCTCCCCGGAGGCCCGCGCGGCCCGTCGCAGCGGTGAGCTGAAGGGCGCCGACGTCAAGGCCACCCAGGAGGCCCTGGTCAAGCGGGACGCCGCGGACTCCAGCCGCAAGACCTCGCCGCTCGCCAAGGCCGCCGACGCCGTCGAGGTCGACACCACCGACCTCACGCTCCAGCAGGTCATCGAGTGCGTGGTCACCCTGGTCCAGGACCGGCGCGGCCCTCAGGTGCTCGTCGACGGTGAGCGGGCGGGCCGGTGACGGACGCGTCGACGACGCGGGTCCCCTCGACCCGGAGCGCCGACATCGGCCGCCGGATCGGGGTCGGCCTGATGTACGGACTGTGGAAGCCGCGGGTCCTGGGCGCCTGGAAGGTCCCGGTGACCGGCCCGCTCGTCTTCGCGGTCAACCACTCCCACAACATCGACGGACCCATGCTCATGGGCACCGCACCGCGCCCCGTGCACTTCCTGATCAAGCAGGAGGCGTTCGTGGGTCCGCTCGGCCCCTTCCTGGACGGCATCGGCCAGCTCAAGGTCGACCGCTCCAGCGCCGACCGGTCCGCGATCACCCGGGCGCTCGGCGTCCTGGAACAGGGCGGCGCCCTCGGGATCTTCCCGGAGGGCACCCGGGGCGCGGGCGACTTCGCGTCGCTGCGCGCCGGGCTCGCGTACTTCGCGGTGCGGGGCGGCGCCCCGATCGTCCCGGTCGCGGTGCTGGGCAGCACCGAGCGCCGGGGCCGACTGATACCCGGGCTGCCCCCGCTGCGCAGCCGGGTGGACGTCGTCTTCGGCGAGGCGTTCCGGGCCGACGACGGCAGCGGACGGCGCACCCGCACCGCCTTGGACGCGGCGACCGGGCGCATCCAGGAGCAGTTGACCGCCCACCTGGAAAACGCCAGGCGGCTCACCGGCCGCTAGGCGACACTTGAGTAGTGGATCACCCCGAACGGGTCGGTCCACCGATCACCACGATGAACGAAGGTACGGACTTCATGAACCAGCACACTCCCTCCGAGGGCACGGGCGACGGGCACGACCACGGGGCGCTCGGCGACGCCGAGTACGCGGAGTTCATGGAGCTCGCCGCCGATGAGGGCTTCGACCTGGAGGACGTCGAGGGCGCGATCGAGGAGGCCGGACACGGCCCCCTGCCGGTCCTCGCCGTCGTCGGCCGCCCCAACGTCGGCAAGTCGACCCTGGTGAACCGGATCATCGGCCGCCGCGAGGCCGTGGTGGAGGACCGTCCCGGGGTGACCCGGGACCGCGTCACCTACGAGGCCGAATGGGCCGGCCGCCGCTTCAAGCTCGTCGACACCGGCGGCTGGGAGCAGGACGTGCTCGGCATCGACGCCTCTGTGGCCGCCCAGGCGGAGTACGCGATCGAGGCGGCCGACGCGGTCGTCTTCGTGGTGGACGCCACGGTCGGCCCGACGGACACGGACGAGGCGGTCGTCCGGCTGCTGCGCAAGGCCGGCAAGCCCGTGGTGCTGTGCGCCAACAAGGTGGACGGCCCCAGCGGCGAGGCCGACGCCACCGCACTGTGGTCCCTCGGCCTCGGCGAGCCGCACCCCGTCTCGGCGCTGCACGGCCGCGGTACGGGCGACATGCTCGACGCGGTCCTGGAGGCGCTGCCCGAGGCGCCCGCACAGCGCTTCGGCACCGCGCTCGGCGGTCCCCGGCGCATCGCGCTCATCGGCCGCCCCAACGTCGGCAAGTCCTCGCTGCTGAACAAGGTGGCGAACGAGGAGCGGGTCGTCGTCAACGAGGTCGCGGGCACCACCCGCGACCCGGTGGACGAGATCATCGAGCTCGGCGGCAAGACCTGGAAGTTCGTGGACACCGCCGGCATCCGCAAGCGGGTCCACCTCCAGCAGGGCGCCGACTACTACGCGTCGCTGCGCACCGCGGCTGCCGTGGAGAAGGCCGAGGTCGCGGTGATCCTCATCGACTCCTCGGAGACCATCAGCGTCCAGGACCAGCGCATCGTCACCATGGCGGTGGAGGCCGGCCGCGCGATCGTCGTCGCCTTCAACAAGTGGGACACCCTCGACGAGGAGCGCCGCTACTACCTGGAGCGCGAGATCGAGACCGAGCTGGCGCAGATCGCCTGGGCCCCCCGGGTGAACGTCTCCGCACGCACCGGGCGGCACATGGAGAAGCTGGTCCCGGCGATCGAGACGGCCCTCGCGGGCTGGGAGACCCGGGTGCCCACCGGTCGGCTGAACGCGTTCCTCGGCGAACTCGTCGCCGCGCACCCGCACCCCATCCGCGGCGGCAAGCAGTCCCGCATCCTCTTCGGCACCCAGGCCGGGACGAAGCCCCCCCGGTTCGTGCTCTTCGCCTCCGGCTTCATCGAGCACGGGTACCGACGCTTCGTGGAGCGTCGACTGCGCGAGGAGTTCAGTTTCGAGGGGACCCCGATCCACATCTCCGTCCGGGTGCGCGAGAAGCGCGGACGCAAGAAGTAGCGGACGCGAGAAGGACCGGACGCAAGAAGCAGCCGTCCGGCACGCCCGGCGCGGTCAGGGCTCCCGGCGCCGGGCGGGCGGCAGCGCCGGGAGGTGCGAGCCGTGCCGCCCGCCGGTCTGCCAGACGGGCACCATCCCGGTGGGATGGGCGGGGGCGGTCCGGTCGGGCCCCGGTCGGGCTTCGTACCGGGGGCCCGGGTCGTGGCCGGGGGAGTGGCGCGCGTCCGGGTGGGCGGCCCCGGGCTGGGCCGACCCGTGCCCACCCGTCGACAGCCCACCCGTCATCCCCGAGGGCGTGGAGCCGTACGAGCCGGATCCGTACCGCTCGGGCAGCGACCCGCGCGGACCCGTACCGAAGGCGGTGAACCGCAACCCCTCCTCGCCGCTGTGGTCACCGGGCAGCGCCCGGAACAGCCTGCGGTACTCGGCGTACAGCGCGTCGTAGATCGGGGTGGCCGACGCGCCGCCCGGGAGATCCCGTGCCGGACGCATGGACGGGATGGGGCTCGGGTGGCGGGGACGGTGGGTGGGGTCGTAGGTGTACACGAACTGCCAACGACACCGGACTCCGACGGATGCGGCCGGAGCTCCCGATTTCGCCGGCCGCGACCGGGTACCGGTCCGCGGCGACCCGCGACCGTTCCCCGGTGCGGGAGGCGCCGCACCGGGGAACGGGGTGCTCAGGTGCCGGCGAGCGGCATGGTGCCGGCGACCAGCCGGCCGTTCGCCGCGGCCTTGTCGAGCGCGTCGCGCAGGAGGTCCTCCCGCGGCTGACGGCCGATGGAACCGACCGGCGCGGCGAACACCAGGACCTGCTGCGCCTTGTTGGCGGCCGTCCGCCAGCCCTCGGTGACCTGGAGCGGTTGGTGCGCCTGCCACCAGGCAACCGGCTGGCCGCCGGTCGGGCCCGGCTGGAGCACGGCGTGCAGCTGTCCCATCGCCAGCAGTACCGACCAGCCCCGTAGGACAGCCGGCACCGTGTCCACGCTGGTCACGGGGTGGAAGCCCTGTTCGACCAGGAGGGGCAGGAACTCGTCGCCGTGCTCGCCCGGGGTGCCCGCCCGGGCGATCGGCGCCGTGGGTTCGACGACCAGTGCCGGGTGGAGTTCCCCCGCAAGCAGGACCAGACCGCTGGTGATGCCCAGCACGGCCTGTTCGGGCGCACCCGGGTCGGCTTCCGCACCGGTGATGGAACGGACGGCTCCCTTCAGTTCCTCCTCGTTGACCCGCACGATCTGCGAGGGCAGACACGTGGCGTGGGCGAAGGCGAGCACCGCGGTCTCCTCGCCGATGAACAGGACGGTGCTGGTGCGTTCCCGCTCCGAGTCGCCCGGGGTGCGGCAGGACGTGCAGTCGTAGCCGCCCGGGGCGTTCTCACCGGCGAGCAGCCGGTCGGCTTCTGCGTCACCGATCTCGGCGCGTACGTCATCGCTGACGTCGAGCATGCGCGGCACGGGGGGCTCCTCGGTTCTCGTGCGTGCGATGCCGGGTTGCTCCCGGCCCGATCCGGGCGGTTCCCGGCCGGTGGGCCGAGTGGTCCCCGGCTCATGTCAGGGACAACGGGGAAGCTGTGGGCATGGTCACGCCCGAAGAGCAACGGAATCGAACCAACCCGAGCGGAGCGTGAGTTGACGGGGGGATTCGGCTACACACAGTCAACTCCATGGGGCTTCAATGGAGTTGAGCCGGTGAACTGAGTCACAGGGGGATGGGCCGAGCAGGCGGGAAATCCTGACATCAGATGATGAAGAGGGTGACCGGAATTGGCCGCTACCCAAGGTAAACGGTGACTGGCCTGCCCCGACGGGCCGACGGTTGATGCCGCGCCGTTCCCCTCCCTAGATTCCTCGGCCGTGTGCACCGAGCACCACTCGGGTACGTCCGCCGGCCGCACCACCGGCGAGCCCGGCGCCCAGCGCGCCGGGCGGCGGACGGGGTGGACCGGCGCGCTCCGCGCCCCACGTGCGGAGCACACCGGTGCATCCGGGGGACCCGGGTTGTCGGAGAGGGAACCTCATGTCCGGACATCCCGTGACCGCCCGTCGGACCGCCGTACTCGCCGGGGCCGTGCTCCTCGCCCCCCTGGGACTGCTCGCCGCCACCGGAACCGCCGGCGCCGCGGACGGCGGAGTGTGGGACCGCATCGCCCGGTGCGAGAGCGGCGGCAACTGGTCGATCAACACCGGCAACGGCTACTACGGCGGGCTCCAGTTCGCCGGAAGCACCTGGCGCGCCTACGGCGGCACCGCCTACGCCCCCACCGCCGACCGGGCGACCCGGGCCCAGCAGATCGCCGTGGCCACCAAGGTCCAGCGGGGCCAGGGTTGGGGTGCCTGGCCCGTGTGCTCGGCCCGGGCCGGGGCCAGCGGCGCCGCCCCCTCGGCCGCCGCACCCGATTCCCCGACCTCCACCCCCGCACCCCGCACGGCCCGCACCCCCCAACCGCCCCGCACTCCGCAGCCGCCCCGCACCCCGCAGAACGTCACGGCGGAACCCGAGCGGACCCGGAGCCCGTTGGTGCGCGGCCCCCGGCACCCGGAGCACCGCGGCGGGTACACCGTCCGCAGCGGTGACACGCTCAGCACCATCGCGGCCCGGCACCACACCGACTGGCGCGCGCTGTTCACCGCCAACCGGCACGTCATCGGAAGCGACCCCCATCTGATCGTGCCGGGGCAGCGACTCGACGTCTGACCCGCCGTCCGACCGGTACGTGCGGCCCCGCCCCAGGGCTCGGAGGCGGGGCCGCACCCCCGGTTCCCCCCGCCTGGCAGACTCGGAGCCATGTTGGAGACCTCGGCCCGGTTGCTGCGCCTGCTGTCCCTGTTCCAGGCCCACCGCGAGTGGTCGGGGGCCGAACTGGCACAGCGGCTCGGTGTCACCTCGCGCACCGTCCGCCGGGACGTGGACCGGCTGCGGGAACTGGGCTACCCCGTCCACGCGACGCCCGGCACCGGCGGCGGTTACCAACTCGGGGTGGGCGCCGAACTGCCGCCACTGCTCCTCGACGACGACGAAGCCGTCGCCATCGCGGTCGGACTGCGCACCGCGGCGGGGCAGGGCGTCGAGGGCATCGGCGAGAGTTCCGTACGCGCCCTCACCAAACTCGAACAGGTGCTGCCGCACCGGTTGCGCCGCCGGGTCGGGGCGCTCACCGGGTTCACCGTGCCGATGCTGCGCGGCGGACCCGCCGCCACCGTCGACCCGGCCGTGCTCACCGAACTCGCCGGCGCCTGCCGGGACGCGGAACGACTCCGCTTCGCCTACCGCGACCACGCGGGCAGCACCTCCCGGCGGACCGTCGAACCGCACCGCCTGGTGTGCACCGAACGCCGCTGGTACCTGGTGGCCTGGGACGTGGACCGTGCGGACTGGCGCACCTTCCGCGTCGACCGCATCGTCCCGAAGCCCCCGCACGGGCCCCGCTTCACCCCGCGCACCCCGCCCGCCGACGACCTCGCGGCCTACGTGGCGCAGGGCGTCTCCACCCGGGCGTACGCGGAACGGGCCGTCATCCGTCTGTGCGTGCCCTACGAGGTGGCCGCCGAGCGGGTCTCCCCCTCGGACGGCGCCCTGGAACGGGAGGGGCCGACGAGTTGTCTGCTGCGCACCGGGGCGGCGAGCGTGGACGTCCTGGTCATCCATGTGGTGCTCATCGGCCTGGAGTTCGAGGTGCTGGAACCGGTGGAACTCACCGAGGCGATCAGCGTGGTCCGCGACCGGTTGTCGCGGGCGCTCGACCGGCCGGCGGGTCCTGAGCCCGCCGGTTGACCTCGGGGTGGTGCAGGTCGAACGCGGGTGATTCGGAGCGGATCACCGGCATGGTCAGGAAGTTGTGTCGCGGCGGCGGACAGGACGTCGCCCACTCCAGGGACCGCCCGAAGCCCCAGGGGTCGTCCACGGTCACCCGTTCGCCGTGGCGGGCGGTGTGCCAGACGTTGTACAGGAACGGCAGGGTCGAGGTGCCGAGCAGGAAGGCGCCCACGGTGGAGAGGGTGTTGAGCGCGGTGAACCCGTCGGTGGCGAGGTAGTCCGCGTAGCGCCGGGGCATGCCCTCGGCGCCGAGCCAGTGCTGCACCAGGAACGTCAGGTGGAAGCCCGTGAACAGGGTCCAGAAGTGGATGCGGCCGAGCCGTTCGTCTAGCAGTTTCCCGGTGAACTTCGGCCACCAGAAGTGGAACCCGGCGAACGTCGCGAAGACCACCGTCCCGAACACCACGTAGTGGAAGTGCGCGACGACGAAGTACGAGTCGGTGACGTGGAAGTCCAGCGGCGGGGAGGCCAGGATCACCCCGGTCAGCCCGCCGAACAGGAAGGACACCAGGAAGCCGGTGGCCCAGAGCATCGGCGCCTCGAAGGACAGGGACCCCTTCCACATGGTCCCCGCCCAGGTGAAGAACTTCACCCCCGTCGGCACCGCGATCAGGAACGACAGCAGGGAGAAGAACGGCAGCAGCACCGCGCCGGTCGCGAACATGTGGTGCGCCCACACCACCACGGACAGACCGGTGATCGCCATCGTCGCGCCCACCAGCGTCGCGTAACCGAAGACCGGTTTGCGGCTGAACACCGGAATGATCTCCGTGACGATCCCGAAGAACGGCAGGGCGATGATGTAGACCTCCGGGTGCCCGAAGAACCAGAAGAGGTGCTGCCACAGCAGCGCCCCGCCGTTCGCCGCTTCGAAGACCACCGAGCCGAAGCGCCGGTCGGCCTCCAGCACCAGCAGCGCCGCGGCGAGCACGGGGAACGCCATCAGGACGAGGATCGACGTGAAGAGCACGTTCCAGGTGAAGACGGGCAGCCGGAACATCGTCATGCCCGGTGCCCGCATGGCGATGATCGTGGTCAGGAAGTTCACCGCGCCGAGGATCGTTCCGAACCCGGCGAGCGCCAGCCCCATGATCCACATGTCGGCGCCGACCCCCGGGGTGCGGGTGGCGCTGTTGAGCGGGGCGTACGCGAACCATCCGAAGTCCGCGGGGCCGCTCGGCGTGAGCAGGGAACCGAGCACGATCAACCCGCCGAACAGGAACAACCAGTAGGCGAGCATGTTCAGCCGGGGAAAGGCCACATCCGGTGCGCCGATCTGGAGGGGCATGATCTCGTTGGCGAATCCGGCGAAGGTCGGGGTCGCGAACAGCAGCAGCATGATCGTGCCGTGCAGGGTGAAGAGCTGGTTGAACTGCTCGTTCGACACGAGCTGGGTGCCGGGGCGGGCGAGTTCCGCCCGCATCACCAACGCCATCAGACCGGCGATCAGGAAGAACACGAACGACGTGATCAGATAGAGGTGACCGATCTTCTTGTGGTCGGTGGTGGTCAGCCAGTCCACGACCACCGCGCCGCGGCGATCGGCGCGGAGGGCGCCGACGTGCACCGCCTTCGGGACGGGGTACGCCGTCGTCGTTGCGCCGCCCGGCGGCTCCTCGGCCCTCGGTGTGCTTCCGGTCGCCATCGACCGCTCCTCCCTGGATCTCCGCGCTCCGCGCCGGCTGCTCGTGATCCGGGGGAGGTCTGCCACACGGCGCGAAGGTATCGGTGTGTGGTGGGGGGAAAGCGTGAAGCTCCGTCGCCCCATCGGCTTTTCCGATGAAGTACCAGCGGTGGAACATCAAAGATCCAGCGGATTTTGAACGAATCACTCCGAAGGTTTTCCCTTACGTTTCTCCTGCCTTCGAAAAAGGGCGCTGCGTGACATTCGGGAGGGATTGCGGAGGAGGGAAGACCGCTCGTTCGTGTGAGTCGGGGAAACCCATAACAGGACGGTGATCCTGTGACGAAAGCGTGACCCGGGGACGGGCCGCGGCGCGCCCCCCGCGGTTAACGTGGCGGTCATGGAACCCCCTCTGCGACAGCCAGAAGAGCCCCGGGACGACCCGGCCGCCTATGTGGGCCTGGGCACCGGATCCGCCGAACTGCTCGCCCGCGAGCGGGGTTGGTCCTCGGTGCGCGCACTGGAACCGGGCGCGATCATCACCATGGAGTACTGCTTCGGACGGCTGAACTTCGAGGTCGTCGACGGTGTGGTGCGCCGCTGCTGGAAGGGCTGACCGGGCCCGGATGCCGGGCGGCAGGAAGGCACCGGTACGACGATGTGCCAAGGCCCCGGAACTCCTTGCGGAGCCGGGGCCTTGGCGGTGCGGGGCGGGTGTGCGTACCGTCCCCGCGGTCGTATCGGTGGTCGTACCGGCGGTCGGGTCGGCGGCCCGTCACCTGCCGGAGGACGGGGCGGACGGCGAGCCCGCAGGGACGGAGTCGGCCGCCCGGTCCGTGTGGTGGGGCGCCCGCCGCCCGCCGACCGGGGTGGCCGGTGCGCGGTCGGGGCGCGGTGCGTGCCCGCCGGGCGTGGGCCACGCGGGCTCCCGGGTGGGGACCTTCCCCGCGCCCCCGGGTGCGCTCGGCGCCGGGATGGTGCGGGTACCGCCCACCGTGCTCGGTGTGCCCACCGGGACGGGCGGGGCGTCGCCGCTCGCGGCGCGGGGGCCGGCCCGCCGGGCCCGCCAGAGGTCGCGCTGCGCGAACAGCCAGGCCTCGACCCGGGCGATCAACGGTTCGAGCCAGGGCAGGGCCAACAGGATCAACAGCCCGGCGGCCCAGCCGAGTAGGACGTCGCTCAGCCAGTGCGTACCGAGGTAGACGGTGGTCATGCCCACGCCGAGTGAAACGACTGCGGACAGGGCCGACAGATAACGGCGGGCCCTCGGCGTCGAGGCGAGATAGGCGAGGATGCCCCAGGTCACCACGGCGTTGGCGGTGTGGCCGGACGGAAATATATCGCCGCCGAGCCACATCTCGTTCGAGCCGATCGCCGTCGCGTAGTGCGGGCCGAGCCGGCCCATGCCCAACTTGGCCGCGCCCACCGTGACGTTGAGCAGGAGCAGCGACAGGCCGAGCGTGAGCATCGGACGCAGGGTGTGCTGCCGCCACGACCGCCAGCCGAGCCACGCCGCGACCATCACCGCGGTCGGGCCCCGCTGCCCGAGGACCACGTAGTAGTCGAGGAACGGGTGGAGTTCGGGCCACTGCTGGTAGGGCCGGAAGAACATGACCTGCCAGTCGAGGCGGACCAACCACGAGGTGGCCAGCACCGCGACGATGATCGCCACGTAAAAGGCCAGGGTCGCCGAGAACAGGACGATCCTGTGCCGGCTCATCTCCGGTGCACGGACATGGGCCGGCCGTTCCGGCTCACGGTCCAGGCGGGCGAACACCCGGTCCAGACGGGTGAGGTTTCGTTCGGTACGCACCCAATCGACGTTACAGGGGCCCACCGTCGGTCAGGTCGAATCCCCGGCTTTGTGATGACCATGTGATGTGGCATTCCTCTCAGTGGGGCGGGGCAATGCGGGGCCGCCCCTATTTCATGAAGGAGTTCTCATCCATTTCCGTACCGCCTATCCCGGACGGGTTTTATGTCGGAGGTCCAATTCCCCTCCGGTGGGCCTGGGTCGAATTCCCGGGGCGTCAACGGGCCCGCACGGCCCGTGAGTTGCCACCTCGCCGAACGTGACGGACTGTACGCGTAGGGTGACGTCTGGAGGTGGTCGGGGAGGGGCGACCCGTCTGTGGCACACCCCACGGCGACCGGGACGGGGAGGCGACAGGCCCACCACTCGCCTCCGTACCGACTCGCGTACGCTTGCGGCTCACTCGCCTCGTGCGGCCCGAACGGGGACCTCCCCACCCCGACGCCGCGGGACGCCCCGCCCGCAGACCCGCCGCGTGCGAGAGACCACCGGGAGGTACCGCATGTCAGGGACGACCACGGCCGCCGCGCGCGGACCCGCGGGCGCTCCCCGCCCCCGCACCGTCCGCACCGTCCGCGCCGGGGCGGGGGGCGCCCGCTTCCGCGCCGCGCTCGATGCGACCCGCGGTCCCGGCGGCGATGCCAACCGCTGGCTCGTCCTGCTCGTCCTGTGCACCAGCCTGCTGCTCGTCGCCGTCGACGCGACCGTCCTGCACGTCGCCGTACCCGCCGTCACCGAGGACCTGCGGCCCAGCGGGGTGGAACTGCTGTGGATCGTCGACGCCTACCCCCTGGTCTGCGCCGCCCTGCTCATCCTCTTCGGCACCCTGGGCGACCGGATCGGTCGACGCCGGGTCCTCCTCTACGGGTACGCGCTGTTCGGCGTGGCCTCCGCCCTCGCCGCCCTCGCCGACCAGGCGGGCGTCCTGATCGCGGCCCGCGCGCTGCTCGGGGTCGGCGGCGCGATGATCATGCCCGCCACCCTGTCGATCCTGCGGCAGGTCTTCCCCGACCGGCGCGAGCGCGCCCTCGCCATCGGCGTCTGGAGCGCGGTCGCCGCCGTGGGCGCGGCACTGGGCCCGCTGCTCGGCGGGTTCCTCCTCGAACACTTCTGGTGGGGCTCGGTCTTCCTCATCAACATTCCGCTGATGCTGGTCAGCCTCCCGGTGGGGCGGCTGCTCCTGCCCGAGTCCACCGGCGCGCAGGACGGACCCTGGGACGTGGCCGGTGCGCTGACGGCCGCCGCCGGGCTGTTCGGGCTGGTGCTCGGGGTCAAGCGGCTCGGCAGCGGTGCGGTCGGCCCGGACACCGAGGGGCTGCTCACCCTGCTGCCGCTGCTCGGCGGGGCCGCCCTGCTCGTCGCGTTCGTACGGCGCCAGCGGGCCCGCCGGCACCCCCTCGTCGATCTGGGGATGTTCGCCCGGCCGGCGTTCAGCACCTCGGTCGGCTGCATCGTCCTCGCGATGCTCGCCCTCGTCGGGCTCGAACTCGTGGCCGCCCAGTACCTGCAACTCGTGCTCGGCCTCTCCCCGCTGGAAACGGGGATGCGGCTGCTGCCGCTCACCATCGCCGCGATGGCCGCCGGTCTCGCCGGGGCCCGGATGCTGCGGCGGCTGGGGCCGCGGACGATGGTCGCGCTCGGCTTCGTGCTGACCGCCGTCGCGGTCCTCACCCTCACCTTCATGGGCCACCACGACAACCGCGGGCTGCTCCTCGCCGGGTTCCTGATGCTCGGCTTCGGTCTGGAGACCACCCTCTTCGGGGCGTACGAGTCGATGCTCGCCGAGGCCCCGGCGGAGCGGGCGGGGGGCGCCGCGGCCATCGGAGAGACCTCGTACCAACTGGGTGCCGGGATCGGCATCGCCCTGCTCGGCAGCGTCATGAACGCCGCCTACGGTCAGGGGGTGGCGGGCGCGGCGGGGGTGTCGTCCGGTGCGCGGGAGGCGGCGAGCCATTCGCTGGGCGAGGCGTACGAGGTGTCCGACCGGCTCGGTGGTGCGACCGGCCAGGGCCTGCGCGAGGCCGCCCGCGACTCCTTCGTGACCGGGTTGCACCTGACCCTCGTGGTGAGCGCGGTCCTGCTGCTGCTCGGCGCACTGGCCGCGTTGCGGCTGCCCCGGGTGGCGGTGGACTGTTCCGATCCGGGCACCGGGCCCTGCCGTCCCGCGGTGGGCGCCGAAGTGCCCCAGCCCCGGGCTGCCGCTGCGTCCCGCGCCGCTGCCGACGCGGTGGTCTGAGCATCGGACCTGCCGCCGTCGGCGGTCCGGGTGCGGCGGGGTACGGGGGCTGTGGTCCCGTCCGGCGCGCGTGTCCGGCACGGCATCGTCCGGGGGTGGTTCACCAGCGCACCCCATCGGTGCACCGGCTGCGTCCTGGCAAGGCGCTCACCGGGCTCGATGCCTACCGACGGGCCCCGTGGCCCTGCGGTGCCGGTCCGGGCGGTTGCCCGGGCCGGGCGTGGCGCCCCGGCCGCGCCGGTGAGCGGCCTTGCCTCAGCTCTGGTTGAAGAAGTTGTCGGCCCGACGGCTCGGTGCCTCACCGTTGACGATCTCGGTGTGCGAAGGCGTCAGCAGGAAGACGCGGGTGGCCACGCGCTCGATGGAGCCGCGCAGCCCGAAGGTCAGTCCGGCCGCGAAGTCGACGACGCGCTTGGCGTCGGAGGACTCCATGGCCGTGAGGTTGACGATGACGGGGACGCCGTCCCGGAACAGTTCGCCGATGGCGCGGGCGTCCCGGAAGCTGTCCGGGGTGACCGTGCCGATCCGGCGTCCGCCCTCCTCGGCGGTGTCCGAAGCCACCTGCACGCGCGGATCGGTCACCCAGGCGTTGCCGTGGCCTTCGGTCGCGTCATCCGTGTCGTGCTCGTAGCGGTCGTAGTAACGCTCGTCATCGTTGTCGTCGACGAGGCCAAGCCAGGCACTCGCCTTGCGCACCGATCCCATGGACGCCTCCTCTCACAGCGGTCTTGCGTGGTTCCGTCCCCTATGGTCGACCATGATGCTGACAACGCGCCAAGGGGAACGTGACCGCGCGGGCTTTTCGTGACGGTACTGGTGCACAGCAAATCGGTTGTGGTCCCTTGATTCCAAGGGTCTTGCGGAACAACGCTGCTGACTGTGAGTGAAATATGATTTCTCGCGGCGTTTGGGTGACGGTCGGGGCGTCCGGGTGAACGCAGGTCCGGCTAGCATGCCGGGCCGAAAGGTCGTACGGCGGGGGAGAGATCGTCATGTTCGGAATCGTGAGGCCGTGTCGCCATCGTCTCGGGGAGCAGCTCAGCTCCGCATGGATGGCCCATTTGTGTGGTTTGTGCCTGTCGCTACGAAGAGATCACGGGCAGTTCGCCCGACTCGTCACGAACTATGACGGTCTGTTGGTCTCGGTCTTGACGGAGGCTCAGGTCGAGCCCGGTACGCAGGGGCGGCGCCGGGCGGGCCCCTGTCCGCTGCGCGGGATGCGGGGCGCGTCCGTCGCCCGGGGGGAGGGCGCCCGGCTCGCCGCCGCGGTCTCGCTGGTGCTCGCCGCCGCCAAGGTGCGCGATCACGCCCTCGACGGTGACGGTCTGTTGGCGCGCAGGCCCCTGGCGGCGGCAGCCAGGCGTGTCGCGACACATTGGGGCAAAGCGGGTGAGCGAACCGGTGCACATGTGGGATTCGACACCGCCGTGCTGGTGGACGCGGTCGACCGGCAGCCGGGGATCGAGGCGCTCGCCGGCCCCGGCACCCCCCTGCTGAGCGTCACCGAGCCGACCGAGACCGCCACCGCCGCGGCCTTCGCGCACACCGCCGTCCTCGCGGGCCGGCCGCACAACGCCGCGCCGCTCGCCGAGGCGGGACGTTTCTTCGGGCGTCTCGCCCATCTCCTCGACGCCGTCGAGGACCGCGAAGCCGACGCGGCGTCCGGTGCCTGGAACCCGCTCACCGCCACCGGTACCGACCTCGTCGAGGCCCGGCGCCTCGCCGACGACGCCCTGCGGGGGATACGGCTGGCCCTGCGCGAGGCCGACTTCACCGAGGGGCGGCTCGCCCACCGGCTACTCGTCCACGAGCTGCGGGACTCCGTGGACCGGGCCTTCGGGGTGCGTGCCTGTTCCCACCCGGCCCCGGGCGGTTCCGCCTCCGACGCGCTGTGGGTCCCGGGCGCCGAAGCCGCGCACACCCCCGGGGGCCCGTATGCGCCCGGGGGCCCGTACGCGCCCGGCGGACCCGGCGCCCCGGGCGGTCCCCGCCCGCCCCTGCCGCCGCACCGGGACCGCCGGGGGACGGTCGCCGGCTGCCTGGTGTGGGCCGGGCTCGCCTGTACGTGTCAAATGTGCTGCGACCACGACGACCCGTGGTCCAGGGAGCGCCGCCAGGGGTGGTGCAACCACTGCGACTGCGGAACCTGCTCCGACTGCACCAACTGCTGCGGCTGCTGCGACGGGTGCGGGTGCGGGTCCTGCGACTGCGGTTGCAACTGCTGACCGTCGGCGGTCACCGGCGTCCCGCCGACGGTCGGCGGGACGCCCGGGGTGCTCAGCGCTTCGCCTCGGGCGGGGAGATCTCCGAGGACTTCAGGGCGGAGCCGGTGGTGCCCCACTTCGCCAGGATGCGGTCGTACGCGCCGTTCTCGATCAGCTCGTTGACCGCGGCCCGGAACGCCGGCGCCAGCGGGGTGCCCTTCTTGAAGGCGAAGCCGACGTCCAGACGGTGGTACTCGTTCAGGAACTTGAAGCCCTTCTGCTGCGCCACCGCGTAGCGCAACCCGTTGATGGTGCTCATCACCACCTCGGCCCGCCCCTGCTGGAGCGCCGACCAGATGGCGCTCTGGTCGCCGTACGTCTGCACCTCGTACGGCTCCTTGCCCGCGTCCTCGCACAGCTGCTTGCCGTCCTGGAGGGTGGCCTCGAAGGTGGTGCCCGCACCCGTGGCGACCTTCCGTCCGCACAGTTGCACCAGGTCGGTGACCTTGGCGAGGGTGCTGTCCGCGCGGGTGGCGAAGCCCTGGCCGTCGTTGACGTACGTCACGAAGTCGATGGTCTTGCGCCGCTCGTCGGTGACACCGAAGTTGCCGGTCCCGATGTCGTACTTGCCGCTGCCGAGGGCGGGCAGGATCGCCTCGAAGCTCGCCACCTCGCGCTGGAGTTCGATGCCGAGCACCTCGGCGACCGCGTGCGCGAAGTCGACGTCCTGGCCCGCGAGGGTCTTGCCGTCCTTCAGGTACGAACTGCCCGGAGGGTTGCCCCCGACGCTGAGGGCGAGGGTGAGCGAGCCGCGTTCCCTGACCGCTTCGGGGAGCAGGGCCGAGGCGGCCGGGACCTCCTCCAGCCCGGACACCACGTCCTGGGTCGGCAGCGCGGCGTTCTGCACGGCACCCGCCCGGCCGTCAGGCTCCTTGCCCGTCGATTCACCCGCTCCGCACGAGGTGACCGTCAGTGCGGTGGCGGTGATCAACGCGAACGTGACGAGACTGCGGTGTCGGGGCAGCGTGGACGTACTCATGGCGTGGCGTTCTCCAAGAACCGGCAAATGAGACGGATGTCCGAAGAGTGAGAAGTGGGGGAGGCCCGTGGCGCGGCGGTCCGGTCGGTGCCCGCGCAGCCCGTACCACCGACCCGCGTCACCTGGGGGAACGCGGTGGACGGGCACGGATCACGGGCGCCGCGGACACGGTCGAACAACGGAAGATGCAGTAACGGGGGTAACGGCGAGGAACGCTGGAGCGAGGGGGGTGAGCTGGGGGTGCGTGTGAAGGCCCTGCGATAACGGGAGGTGCGGGGGTGGGTCAGCGCGCGAGGGGCGCGGCGCCGCGAGACGGTCGCACGGGCGCGGAGCTGGCGACGATCCGGGTCCGCCGACTACGCGGACGAACACGCTGTCACCTGGGAGAACGCGGATCGGCCGATACGCTCACACGCGCGGGGCCGGGCAGCGCGGGGTCAGTTCAACAAGACGCCGACCACACACGACCGAAGTCGATGTGCGAGCGCGTGACCAGCCACTGCTGCGGATGCATGCACACAAGTGGAACAGGCATCCGGTTCTGCGTCAACCGACTTGAGACGCACCGCCCACAGTATGGACACCCTTGACAGTGCCTGCGGCAAGCCCCTTAATCTCAAGGCGTCTTGGGAATGCGACCGCTGCTGAGGGGCTCGGTCCAGCTCCCGTGTGAAGGCCAGTCCGTGCCGACTTCCCGTGCCCGCGGAGCCTTCGCATGTCCTTGCCCACGCTCGACAAGAGCCCCCCCGTTCCCGACCGACCCGGCGAACCCGCCACCCCCGTACGGATCGTGCGCCGCCCCCGCATCGGCCAGTGGGTCACCGCTGTCGTCCTCGTCGGGCTGCTCGCCCTGGCCGTCCGCTCCGTGGTGCGCAACGACGCCTTCCAATGGGACGTCGTCGGGGAGTACTTCACCACTGCGTCCGTGCTGCGCGGGCTCGGCCTCACCCTGTGGCTGACCGCCCTGGTGATGGTGCTCGGCTTCGCCCTCGGCACCGTCCTCGCCGTACTGCGGTTGTCCGACAACCCCGTCCTACGGGCGGTGAGCTGGGGATACGTCTGGCTGTTCCGCTCGATGCCGATCCTCGTGCAGCTGCTGTTCTGGTTCAACATCGGCGCCCTGTACCCGCAGATCCTCGGGGTGCGGACCGTCGACCTGCTGGACCCCGTCACCGTCGCCATCATCGGACTCACCCTGCACGAGGCCGCGTACGCCGCCGAGGTGGTCCGCGGCGGCATCCTCTCCGTCGACCGGGGCCAGATCGAGGCGGCCCAGGCCCTCGGGCTCAGCCGGACCCGCCGCTGGCGCCGGATCGTGCTGCCGCAGGCCATGCGCGCGATCGTGCCCCCGGCCGGGAACATGCTGATCGGCACCCTCAAGGGCACCTCCATCGTCTCGGTGATCGCCGTCGCCGACCTCCTCCACTCGGTGCAACTCGTCTACCACCGCACCTACCAGGTGATCCCCCTGCTGCTCGTGGCGACCCTCTGGTACGTGGTCGTGACCTCCGTGCTCAGCATCGGCCAGCACTACGTGGAACGGCACTACGCCCGCGGGACGGAGGCCGGTCGATGAACGCGAGCCTGGTCGTCGTGGGCGCCGGCCCCCGGGCCACCGGCCTGCTCGAACGCCTCGCCGCCAACGCCCCCGCCCTGTGGCCCGGTGCCTCCCCCGGCCGGACGCCCGGGGAACTCGACATCCACCTGGTCGACCCGCACCCGCCCGGCGGCGGCCGGATATGGCGCCAGGAGCAGTCCCCGCTGCTGTGGATGAACTCCATGGCCGAGGACGTGACCATGTTCACCGACGAGAGCGTCACCCTCGACGGGCCCGTCAGCCCCGGGCCCACCCTGCACGAATGGGCCGGCGTCGACGGCACCCACTTCCCCGGGCGCCGGCTCGGCGGGGCGTATCTGCGCTGGGTGTACGAGCGTGCGGTGGCCGCACTGCCCCCCGGCGTCCGGGTCCACCACCACCCGCGCCGGGCGATCCGGCTGCACGGCCCGCGCGGCGGTCGCCAACAGGTCTGGATCGAGGGCCGCACCGAACCGCTCACCGCCGACCTGGTCGTCCTCGCCCTCGGCCACGTCGGCAGCGAACCCGACGCCGAGCAGCGCCGACTCGCCGCGCACGCGGCCCGGCACGGCCTGGTCCACCTGCCGCCCGACTACACCGCCGACACCGACCTGTCGGGCCTCGCAGCGGGCGAACCGGTCCTGGTCCGCGGCTTCGGGCTCGCCTTCGTCGATCTGATGGTCCTGCTCACCGAGGGCCGCGGCGGACGGTACCGGGAGGGCCCCGGCGGGGAGCTCACCTACCTCCCCTCCGGCCGCGAACCCGTCCTGCACGTCGGCTCCCGCCGCGGGGTGCCCTACCACTCGAAGATCGGCTACACCTGGACCGGGGAACGACCGCCGCTGCCCCGGTTCTTCGGCCCCCCGCAGGTGGACGAACTGCTCGCCCGCCCCGGCGGCCCCGACTTCACCCGCGACGTCTGGCCGCTCGTGGACAAGGAACTGGGCTTCGCCCACTACCACCGGCTCTTCACCGGGCACCCGGACCGCACCCGCACCGCCTGGTCCGACTTCGAGGAGAAGTACGCGGCCGCCGATCCACTGAGCCCCGAACTCGCCGCCCTGGTCGCCTCCTCGGTGCCCGACCCCGCCGACCGGCTGGACCTCGCGACCCTCGACCGGCCGCTCGACGGGCTGCGCTACCCGAACGCCGACGCGCTCCAGGACGGTCTGCGGGCCTACGTCCGCGCGGACCTCACCCGCCGCCACGACCCCGCGCACAGCCCCGACCTCGCCGTCTTCCTCGCACTCCTGTCCGTCTACGGACAGCTCACCAGGCTCGGCGACCTCGGCACCTGGTGGCACGGCTTCTTCAGCTACCTCGCCTCCGGACCGCCTGGACCCCGACTGCGTCAACTCCTCGCCCTCTCCCGGGCCGGAGTCGTCCGCTTCCTCGGCGCCGGCATGTCCGTCACCGTCGAGGACGGCGCCTTCCAGGGGCACAGCCCCTCGGTGCCCGGCCACCGGATCACCGCCCGGGCCCTGGTGGAGGCGCGGCTACCGCAGCCCACCCTCCGGGGCACCACCGATCCGCTGCTGCGCCATCTGCACGCACAGGGCGCACGGGCCACCCCGGCGGGACTGCTCGCCGTCGACCCCGCGGACGGCCGGGTCCTGGACCGGGCCGGGGTGCCGCACCCACGACGGTTCGCGCTCGGACCGCACACCGACGCGGGGGGCGCCGGGGCGTTCACCCGGCCGCGCACCGGCGGACCCGCCTTCCGGCAGAACGACGCGACGGCGCGCACCGTACTCGCCTTCCTGCGCGACCTGTCCTGTCGCACCGCCGCCTGACGGACGCCGTCCGACGGCCCGTCCCGGCCCCGCCGGCGCTCTGCCCGACCCCCGTGCGCACGCGCGTACCCGAGGCTCAGAGGAATCCCGCATGTCCCTGACCAGCGATCCACCGCTCGGTTCGACCGCCCGCGGACCGACCCCGCCCACCGACGACTTCGGCTCCCTCAAGGTGGTGCCCGTCCGCCACCCCTGGCGCTGGGTCGCCGTGACGGTGACCGCCGTGCTCCTCGCCCAGTTCGTCCACGGACTCGTCACCAACGCCGGCTGGGAATGGGGCGTGTTCGCCGAGTTCTTCACCGCCGAGGTGGTCCTCCAGGCGGTGTGGGTGACCCTCCAACTCACGTTCTACGGCACCGCGCTCGGCTTCGCCGTCGGGATCGTGCTGGCCTTCATGCGGCTGTCGGCCAGCCCGTTCCTGAAAGCCGTCGCCTTCGCCTACATCTGGGCCTTCCGCTCGATCCCGCTGATCGTGCAACTGCTGTTCTGGTTCAACCTCGCCTACCTGTACGAGGAACTGCGGTTCGGCATCCCGTTCGGTCCCGGCTTCTTCGGCTTCGACACCATGGGCCTGGTCGGCGCGATGAGCGCGGCGGTGCTCGGGCTGGCCCTGCACCAGGCCGCGTACGCCGCGGAGATCGTCCGCGGCGGGGTCCTCTCCGTGGACGGCGGACAGCTCCAGGCGGCCGCCGCCCTCGGCATCCCGAGACTGCGCCAGATCCGCCGGATCGTGCTGCCCCAGGCGATGCGGTCGATCCTGCCCAACGCCGCGAACGAGGTGATCTCCCTCTTCAAGGGCACCTCGATCGTCTCCGTGATGGCGATCGGCGAGCTGTTCTACCAGGTCCAGGTGATCTACGGCCGCAACGGGCGGGTGGTCCCGCTGCTCATGGTCGCCACCGTCTGGTACGTCCTGCTGACCACCGTGCTCACCGTCCTCCAGCACTACGTCGAACGGTACTTCTCGAAGGGGGCCACGCGATGAGCGCGCCCGTACCCGCCGCCGCACCCGCGTCCACGACACCCGAGACCGGGGGTCCCGCACGGGACGTCATGGTCGACATCAGGGGCGTCCACAAGAGCTTCGGATCCCTGGAGGTGCTGCGCGGCATCGACCTCCAGGTCGGCACGGGAGAGGTGACGGTGATCCTCGGGCCCTCCGGCTCGGGCAAGTCCACCCTGCTGCGCACCATCAACCACCTGGAGAAGGTCAACAGCGGCTGGATCAGCGTCGACGGTTCCCTCATCGGCTACCGGCGCTCCGGCGACAAGCTGTACGAGCTACGGGAGCGGGAGGTGCTCAAACAGCGCACCCGGATCGGCTTCGTCTTCCAGAACTTCCACCTCTTCCCGCACCTCACGGCCCTGGAGAACGTCGTCGAGGCCCCGCTCGCCGCGCTGAAGCGCCCCCGCAAGGAGGCCGTCGCGACCGCGGAGCGCCTGCTCGCCCGGGTCGGACTCGCCGACAAGGCCGGCGCCTACCCCGCGCAACTCTCCGGCGGACAGCAGCAGCGGGTCGCGATCGCCCGCGCGCTGGCCCTCCAACCGGGGCTCCTGCTCTTCGACGAGCCCACCTCCGCGCTCGACCCCGAGTTGGTCGGTGAGGTGCTCGACGTCATCAAGGACCTCGCCCACCAGGGCACCACCATGATCGTGGTCACCCACGAGATCGGCTTCGCGCGCGAGGTCGCCGACACCGTCGTGTTCATGGACGAGGGCCGGGTGGTGGAACAGGGGCCGCCCGCCGCCGTGTTGGACGCCCCCCGGCACGAGCGCACCCGCGCCTTCCTGTCCAAGGTCCTGTGACCCCCGCCGCCCCCGCCCGTCGCGGCCCCTTCGACCCCTTCGATCCCTTCGATCCCCCAGCCCAGGAGCGCACCGTGCCGTCCCACCCCCGCACCACCGTCAGCAGCACCAGCAGCACCGCGGCCGTCCGGTCGCCCTGGCGCCTGCGTGCCGTCCTGCCCGCCGCCGTCCTGCTGACGGCACCGCTGCTCGCCGCCTGCGGAAACGACGACCCCTCGACGTCCAAGGCCGGGTCGTCGAAGGGCAACCGGGTCGGCAGCATCAACATCGGCCCCGACCAGGACCGCATCCGGGTGGGCAAGGACGAGCGGATCGCGGCCCTGGTGCCGAAGGAGGTCCGGGAAGCCGGCGTCCTGCGGACCGGTCTGAGCGCCGACGCGGCACCCCCGCTCGGCTTCTTCGCGACCGACGACAAGACCCGCATCGGTTCCGAGATCGACCTCGCGACCCTGGTGGCCGACACCCTCGGGTTGGAGCTCGACGGGCAGATCGTCTCCTGGGAGAACCTCTTCGTCGGCCTCGACAGCGGGAAGTTCGACGCGGTCTTCTCCAACGTCACGGTCACCGAAGAGCGCAAGGACAAGTACGACTTCGCGACCTACCGCCTGGACAACCTCGCGTTCGAGGCGAAGAAGGGCAGCGGCTGGAAGGTGGACGGGCCCGAGGACGTGGCGGGCAAGACCATCGCCGTCTCCTCCGGCACCAACCAGGAGAAGATCCTCGTCGACTGGAGCGAACAGAACGAGAAGGCGGGCCGCGAACCCGTCTCCATCAAGTACTTCCAGAAGGACACCGACTACTACCTCGCCCTCCAGTCCGGACGGATCGACGGCTACCTCGGCCCCAACCCGACCGTCGCCTACCACGTGGAGTCCGCCGGCCAGAGCGAGGTCATCGGGACGCTGTCGGGGGCCGGGGGCGACCTCCAGGGCAAGATCGCCGCCACCACGAAGAAGGACAGCGGCCTGGTCGAGGCGTACGCCGCGGCGCTGGACCGGGTCATCGCCGACGGCTCCTACGCGAAGGTGCTGAAGCGGTGGGGGCTGTCCGGCGAGGCCATCGAGAAGTCGGAGATCAACCCCGAGGGGTTGCCCCGCCCCTGACCCGACGCCCGCCCCCCGCCCCTGACTTCTGGCCCCTGACTTCCGACCTTCTTCCCCTGACCCCTGACCCCTGACCCCTGACCTCCGATCCGTACCCCCGATGCCCGACCGCGCTGTCCCCGGGTCGTGCGCCCCGCCCCCGACCAGGGCGTGCGCCACCGCGACCCGGGGGGACCGTACCGACCTCGTCACCCCCACCAGAAGGGTCCGTCCGCATGACCGCTTCCCCCGGCCGGGGACTGCTGCACCTGGCCGCCGCCATCGACCTCCCCGGGGCGTTCGAGCCGCGGCCCCACGCCGAACTGGCGCGGCTCGCCGAACGCGGCGCCCTCGACTTCCTCACCCTCGACGACTCCTTCGGGCGCCCCGGCCCCGATGCGCTCGCGGTGCTCGCCCGGCTCGCCCCGGTCACCGGTCGCATCGGGCTCGTGCCGACCGTGACCACCACGCACACCGAGCCCTTCCACGTGCAGGCGGCCGTGGCCACCCTCGACTGGGTGAGCCGGGGGCGGGCGGGCTGGCGCCCCGACGTCTCGACGGGCGAGGCCGAGGCCCGACTGTTCGGGCGCCGGGACGCGGCGCCCGTCGACCGCTTGTGGCAGGAGGCCGGCGAGGTCGCCCAGGTGTCCCGACGGCTGTGGGACAGCTGGGAGGACGACGCCGAGATCCGCGACACGACCACCGGCCGGTTCATCGACCGCAAGAAGCTGCACTACGTGGACTTCGAGGGCGACACCTTCTCCGTGAAGGGCCCCTCGATCGTGCCCCGGCCGCCCCAGGGCCACCCCGTCATCGTCGTCGACGCGACCGAACCCGTCGCCCGGGACACCGCCGCCCGCCACGCCGACGTCGCACTGATCCGGGTGGCGGGGCCCGAACACAGCGCGGCCCTGCGCAGCGAACTGCGCGCCGCAGCCGCCGCGCACGGTCGGGACCCCGACGCCCTGCGCGTCCTCGCCGCCCTCACCATCGACCTGGGCGAGGGCGAGTACGCCGCCGAGCCCGGCCACGGCGGGGGCGGCCCGCGCCCCAGCCCGCACGGCCCCCTCTACCGGGGCGGCCCCGTCGACCTCGCCGACCTCATCGCCGCCTGGCACGCCCACGGGGCCGCCGACGGCTTCCACCTCACCCCGATCGAGCCGCGCCGTGACCTGGAGCGCCTCGTCAACGGAACGGTCCCGTTGCTCCAACACCGCGCCCTGTTCCGCACCTTCTACCCGGGCACCACGCTCAGGGAGCACCTGGGACTCGCGCGGCCCGCCAACCGCTACGCACGCACGGGGGCTTCCTCATGACCGACGACGTCCGCGACGGCCGCCCCGCACACCCGGGGAGCACCGGCCGTCCCCATCGACAGATCCACCTCGCCGCCCACTTCCCGGGCGTCAACAACACCACCGTCTGGTCCGACCCGCAGTCGAAGTCACAGATCGACTTCTCGTCCTTCGAGCACCTGGCGCGGGTCGCCGAAGAGGGGCTGCTCGACTTCTTCTTCCTCGCGGAAGGGCTCCGGCTGCGCGAGCACAAGGGGGCGATCCACGACCTCGACGTGGTGGGCCGCCCGGAGTCGATCACGGTGCTCAACGCGCTGGCCGCCGTCACCGACCGGCTGGGGCTCGCGGCGACCGTGAACGCCACCTTCAACGAGCCCTTCGAGCTCGCCCGCCGGCTCGCCACCCTGGACCACCTCAGCGACGGCCGGGCCGCGTGGAACGTCGTCACCTCCTCGGACGCGTTCACCGGGGAGAACTTCCGGCGCGGCGGCTACCTCGACCGGGCAGACCGGTACACCCGCGCCGCCGAGTTCGTCGCGACCGCGCGCGAACTGTGGGACTCGTGGGCACCCGACGGAACCCCGCGGCCCTTCACCCACCGGGGCGAGCAGTTCGACATCGCGGGCCAGTTCACCGTGCCGCGCTCCCCGCAGGGACACCCCGTGGTGATCCAGGCCGGGGACTCCGCAGAGGGCCGGGAGTTCGCCGCCGCGTCGGCGGACGTGATCTTCAGCAGACACGGCACCCTGGAAGCCGGTCGTGCCTTCTACGACGACGTGAAGGGGCGACTCGCCCGGTACGGCCGGCAGTGGGACGACCTGAAGATCATGCCGGGTGTCACCGTCGTCCTCGGTGACACGGCGGCCGAGGCCCAGGAACGCGCGGTCGAGATCCGGCAGCAGCAACTCTCCCCGCAGAACGCGATCCACACCCTGGAACTGGTCTGGGGGGTCGACCTGACCGACCACGACCCGGACGGCCCGCTGCCGGCGATCGACCCCGACCCCACCTCCACCCTCGTCCAGGGGCGGGTGGCACCGGGCGACCCGCTCGCGCTCGCCGCGAAGTGGCGCGCCCTGTCCGAGGAGAAGGGCCTCTCGCTCCGGCAGACCGTGCTGGAGGCGACCGGCCGGCAGTCCTTCGTCGGAACGCCTTCGGCGGTGGCCGACCAGCTCATCGAGTTCGTGGACGCGCGGGCCGCCGACGGGTTCATCCTCGTCCCGCACCTCACCCCGGGCGGGCTCGACGAGTTCGTCGGCCGGGTCGTCCCGCTGCTCCAGGAGCGCGGCGCCTTCCGGACCGCCTACACGGGCACCACCCTGCGCTCCCACCTGGGGCTGCGGGTGCCCGCCGCGGTGCCCTCCTGACGGGGGCGCCACGCGCGGTGCGGGAGCCGAGGGGCACCGACGCGCGCAGTCATGACGAAGCCACGACGAGGGAGTACGACATGGGTGACCGGAACCGGCGGGCCGGGACGGCGGACGCCGAGCAGGAGTGGAAGCGGTGGCACGCCCAGCGGACGGAGACGATCGCCGGACCCTACGGCCCCTTGGCGTTACGGGGCACGCACTGGCTCTCGGACCATCCGGAGGGTCTGGTTCCGGCCATTCCGGGGCGGTGGACCACCGCGGCGGACGGCTCGGCGGTCGTCCTGACGGCCACGGGGGAGGAAGGGCTCTTCCTCGACGGGCGGTCGTTCGCCGGAGAGGTCCGGCTGACCGCGGACACCGGCGGACCCGGTGCGGCCCGGGTCGCGCTGGGGGGCCGACGGTTCGTCGTTCTCGCACGTGAAGGGCTGTGGGCGGTGCGGGACTTCGACCCGGCATCGGCGTTGCGCGCGGAGTTCCGCGGGATCGACGCCGCCCCCTACGCCGACCGCTGGTCGGTGCCCGGACGGTTCACCCCGTACGCCGGGGACCGTCGCAGCGTCCAGGTCGAGAACGTGGACGGGCACCGGAGGGGGCTGGCGCTGGACGGTGAACTCGCCTTCGACTTCGACGGGACCGAGCACGTCCTGCGGGTGGGCATCGAGCCCGGCGGTTCGCTGTGGGCCGTCTTCGCCGATGCGACCAGCGGGAACGCCCCGGAGGAGGGGGGCAGTTACCGCTTCCGGTTCCTGCGTCCCCGAGCGCCCGACGCCGAGGGGCGCACGACGGTGGACTTCAATCGTGCGCTCCTTCCCCCGTGCGCCTTCGCGGATCACTTCCTCTGCCCCTTCCCGCCCCCGGGCAACACGCTTCCGCTGGCGATCGTGGCGGGTGAACGCAACCCCGTGGGTCACTAGGGGGGCTCCCCCTGAACGGCCTCGACCAGCACGAACGGCACGGAGGGGGGAAGGCTGCCGACAGCGGCCGGGAGCGCCCGGTGGGGCCGTGCGATCGATGGAGGCCGGGGCGTCCCGGGCGCGGGGCGGCGCCGGGGCGCTCCCGTCCGTCAGTGTCCATCCGCACGGCCGAAAGGTGCCCTTGTTCCGACCTGCCCGGTCTCGGAATACTCCCGACCAGCGCTTGTCAGGGGCACGGCATCTTCGCATCTGGAACGGACGTGTCCCGACTGCGCCTCACGGGCCCTCAACACCCCACGCGGGCCCCCTGACTTCCCTCGGGAGGAACGACAAGTGAGGATCAAGCGCACCACCCTCCGCACCACGAAGAGACGAACCCGGCTCACCGCCATCGCGACCGGACTCGTGGCCGCCGCTGCGCTCGCCGTGCCCTCGGCCGGCTCCGCCAGTGCCGGGACCACGGGGACGTACGACGCCGTCGCACTCGCCAAGGCCAGCAACTCCGTGCTCGAAGCGGACGTCGCCGGTACCGCCTGGTCGGTCGATCCGGCGACCGGCCGCGTCGCGGTCACCGTCGACAGCACGGTCTCCGCGGCCGAGATCGCCAAGATCCAGAAGGCGGCCGGTGACGCTGCCGGAGCGATCACCGTCAAACGGGTCAAGGGCACGTTCGCCCCGCTGATCTCGGGCGGCGACGCCACGTACGCGACCAGTTGGCGCTGTTCCCTCGGCTTCAACGCCCGCCGCGGGACCACCCAGTACTTCGTCACGGCCGGGCACTGCACCGAAGGCGCCACGAACTGGTACTCCAACTCCGCGCGCACCACCGTCCTCGGACCCACCGAGGGGTCGAGCTTCCCCGTCAACGACTACGGGCTCGTCCGCTACACCAACACCTCCATAGCCAAGCCCAGCGCGGTCGGCAGCCAGACCATCACCCGCGCCGCCAACCCGACCGTCGGCACCACGGTCTACCGGCGCGGCTCCACCACCGGTCTGCACAGCGGTCGGGTCACCGCCCTCAACGCCACCGTCAACTACGGCGGCGGAGACATCGTCTACGGCATGATCCAGACCAACGTCTGTGCCGAGCCCGGCGACTCCGGCGGCTCGCTCTACGCCGGAACCACCGCCTACGGCCTCACCTCCGGCGGCAGCGGCAACTGCTCCTCCGGCGGGACGACGTTCTTCCAGCCCGTGGTCGAAGCCCTCAACGCCTACGGCCTCACCATCGGGTGAACCGCTCCGGGCGGCGGGACCTTCCGCCGCCCGGACCGCACTCCGTAGGATCACGAGCCCCCGCCGCGACCCGGCGGGGGCTCGTCGTGCGGCAGGGGCCCGCACCGGAGCGGGGGAGGGCACCGTCATGCCGAACGACAGCGCGCGCGGACCGGGAACGCCAGGCGGGCCGCGGGTTGGACGGGACGAACGGGACGGGCAACGGCTGGTGCGACGCAGCCCGGTGCTGTTCACCGCCCCGATCGTGCTGTTGGTCGTCCTGGCCCTGGTCCTGGTGTGGGAGGTCGTCCGCTCCAACGTGACGGGTGAACTGGCGACCCAGTGGCCCTGGCGGTTGCGCCTGATGGACATGAACCCGCTCGGCAGTCTGATCGCGGTGGCCGTCGCGGCGGTGCTCACCCGGACCCAGTACGCGTTGGCCGTGCGGCCCGCGCTCGGCTGGCGCTCCGACTGGGGCCCGGGCGCCTTCGCCTCCGAGGAGGAGACCTGGCAGGTCGGCATCCTCAACGGCGGTCGTCAGCAGGCCGTCGTCGAAGCCGTCGACTACCGGATCACCCTCGCCGACGGCACGGTCTCCGACTGGTTGACCCACGCCGGGGTGCTGGAGTTCCTCACGGGGGCGCGCTTCGCGAAGGACGTCGACTTCTCCCTGCCCCGCTGCGGCGCCGGCTTCCCGCTGATCCCGTCCGGTGCGTACGACACGGTGGCGGCCGGCGAGTTCACCGACCGGTTCGTCCACGAGGTCGAGGAACTGGCGATGCGGGTAAGGGTGTTGGACGGGGCCGGGGACTGCCACGAGCGGGTCATGAACCTGCTGAAGGGGGCGCGCTGACCGGGACGGCCCGTGCGGTGCCGGGGGCTGACGGGGGCCGGCCGGGCTCGCGGGGGGCGAGGAGGAGGTCCTCGTAGGTGTGGTGGTGGCGGGTGGTGGTGCGGTGGCGCAGCAGGTCGGCGGCGCGGGCGGGTTCGCCGGCGTCGACGAGGGCACGGGCGAGGGTGTCCTGGATGATCTCGCGTTCGACCCGTACCCCGCCGATCCGCTCGGACTCCCCGCCCAGTCCGGTCAGCAGGTCCACCGCGACGCGGGGGCGGCCCGCGGTGATCTCCGCCAGAGCCCGTACCACGGGGGCCAGGACCTCGCGGAAGTCGGCGCGTTCGTCGGAGGCGGCCCGGCGGGCCAGGACGTACAGGTCGTCGGTGGCGGCCTCCACGGCCAGGGCCAACGCCAGGTTGAAGGTGTGGAAGACCTCCGCCGTCCCGCCCGGCGCGGCGAGCAGTTCCCGGACCCGGTCCGGATCGGTGCGACCGGCCGGTGACTGTCCGACCAGGAGCAGACGCCAGTTCGTGGCGGCCCGCATCCCGACGTCCGTACCCGCGAGTGCCGTGTCCGCCCGCCGGCGCGCATCGGGGAAGTCGCCACACGCGAGGGACTGGAGTGCGGCGTGCCAGTTCAGATGCCGTGACTGCACCGCCTGCGGGTCCGCTGCGAGCCACTGGTCCAGGAAGTCGGTGCAAGCGGGCCCGCTCCCCAGTTCGTGCTCGGCGTGCGCGAGGGCGTGCGCGGCCACGCCCGAGCGGGGATGCAGCTCCAGCGCGTGTTCGGCCAGCCCGTGGGCCTCGCGTACCCGGCCCTGCTCCGCCCTGGTCGAGGCCAGCCAACTCGTCCACGGCCAACTGTCCGGACCCGCCACCGCCGACTGCCGCTCCACCAGGGCGTCGCCGTGCGTACGGTAGGCGGCGTCCCCGCAGGAGGAGAACGCACCCAGCATCAGTCCGGCCAGTTCATCGGCGGGCCACCGGTCGAAGTGACCCACCAGGTGATCGGCCGTCAGCTGGTACTGCCGGTGCGTGTGGAGGAACACCCCGTACACCAGACTCGCCTCCCGCTCACCGACGGCCAGCGCGTCCCGGTGCGCGATCACCAACTGCTCCTTCAGCACGGCCTCTTCCCACCAGTCACCGGTCGCCAGTGCCAGGAGCGCCCGTGCCGTGCCACAGTCCGGCTCCGAGCCGACCCACTCGCGCAGCAGGGGCAGCGTGCGCCCGCTCAGCGCCAACAGGGCGTCCACCGCCCGCTCCCGCACCGGAGCCGCCGCCACCGTCTCGCTCACTCTCGTCCCTCCTGGCCCCCGCTGCTCACCGACCGTTCACACACTCGACCTGAACAGGGCCGTGCAGACGATGCCGCTGTTGCCGCACTGGTTGCGCGGCAGGCTCAACGGCAGGCCGGTCTGGTTGCCGCCCCCCACTCCGCTCCCGGCCACCGTGGACCCGTCGGCCCGAGCGCTGCTCTGGCTGACGCAGGTGTTGCCGAACACCGCGTTCCCGATCCCGATCACGCTCGCGTGGGCGGCACCGGCCGGCAGCAGGGCCACCCCGGCCACCGCACCCAGTACCGCACTCCGCGTCCCAGCACCCATCGTGTTCCTCCTTCGTCCGGGAGCCCGGACCGCATCGCGGTGCCCGAGCATCCACCCGCCGGCCGGACGGACCCGAGCCGCACCCCCACCAACGAGGAAACCCGGCTGCCGACACGTAGGCGCGCCGGGGCCCCCGCAATATCCGGCGTTCGGAGCAGGGAGCCCAACGCCATTGACGAGCTGTCAACAGCGCGTAGTCCGAAGGTGTGACAATCGGGCCATGAGGGAGAAGGCTGAAGTGCTGACCGGCTCGTTGACGGCTCTGATCGGCGCCTTCACCGGTCTGGTCGCCTGGGCCGCCGGGGCGGAGGTACGGGCCCGGGCCGGATCCGCGAGCGGGCCGGACTGGAGCGTGCTCTACGCGGAACTGCCGTTGACGGTCTTGGTCGGGGTCGGCTGCGCGCTCGGGGCCTGGTGGCTGCCGCGTGCGGGTGGGCTGCGGCTGTCCGCCGCGGGTGCGGCGGGGCGGGCCGTGGCGGTCCTCGTCGCGTTGGGTGCCTTCTGGCTGGCGGCCGAGGGCTGGTACGAGGGGCTGCCCGCGCCGGCGCCGGACGTCAAGCCCTGAGGTTCCCCTGGCGGTACGCCGCAGCATCACGTTCGCGCTCGTGCCCGGGTCCGGGTGCGGCAGGTGCACGGGCAGGGCTGCGGGCGGTTGCGGAGGTTCAGCTTCAGCGTCGCCCGGCCGCGGTGGACCCGGTGGGTGCCCGGTGCCCACTTGCGGCAGTGGTGGTGGTCGGTGCCGAAGATGCGGGCTTTGACGCACGGCGCGCAGGGGACCGTGTGCGGGAGGCAGCGGCGGTGGAGGTGGACGGTGGTGCCGGGTCCGGACGGGGACTGCCGCAGCTGCGAGTCGTACGGCTCGCCCTCGCGGATCGCCCACAGGCACCGCACGCAGAACATCACCACGCCCGCGTACCCACCGCGATCGTGTCCACCCCGGCCAGCGCCGCCAGCGCACGGAGGACGATCGCGAGCCGCCGCTCACCCAAGTTCTCCACCTGCCACAACGGCACGAGCCGCGGAAACCCCACCGCCACGACGAGATCCAAGAACGCACGCTCACTCGTGTCCAGAACGAGGACCGTGCGGTACTGGCCCTCGAACCGCGGCCAGTCGCAGTACGCGCGCTTCCCCGTGTCGATCACGAGCAAGTCCCGTACGTCCTCCCGGGCCAGGACGTCGCTCTCCTGAAGCAGCGCGGCAACCGCGGCACGTTCACCGGTGTCCCGGGTGCGGGCCCATGCGGTCAGCCGGTCGGACAGGAGGTGTGGCGCTTCCGGTGGGGACACCGTCGTGTCAGGTACCAGGTCGGTTTCGCTGTGTTGCACGGGCGGCTCCTCGCAGTCGGCCCGCACCCGGTCGGTTCGTGGAATTGACCGGGTGCTCTGGGCGACTGACGTTAGAAGTTCCGCTCTGTAGCGAGAGGTACAGGGAATCCCCAGGTCAAGACGGGTACCTCTTGTACCCAGGTGCCCGTACCCGTCAGGCAGGTACGCCGATCTGTCGGGCCAGGACCCGCGCGTCGTCCCGGATCATCGCGTTCGTTCCCGTCGCGAGGTCGGTCACGGTGGGTCGGGCGAAGGTGTTGAACCGCACCGTCTCCGGGGATGTCGCTTGCGCCTTCTTGAGGAGATGGATCACCGCGATGTCCTCGCCCTGGAGTCGGTACGCACGTGCTGACTCGATCAGGTGGAAGGCCCGGCGGGTGGCTGACGGCACGGGGGCGAGGTCGATGCGGGTGGCCGCGTCGACGGCCCGGCCGGGGCTGACCAGGTCCGCGTGCATCGTGACCGCGTAGGCGTCGACCGTGCGGCGCCCGAAGATGAGCCAGGGATGGGTGTAGTCGTCGCCCAAGCGCCGGGCGGCGTCGTCCGCACGGTCCCAGAAGCGTTCGGCGTCACCTCGGCGGCCGATCTTGGCGAAGGAGAGCGCCACTGCCAGGTGCAGCAACCCCCATCGGGCGAGGTCTTCCGGTCGCCGGTCGGGATCGAGGAGGTCCGCCGCCTGCATGGCCAGGTCGACGCGGGCCTCGTGGCGTTCCCCCGCGTCCCGGAACACGTGGTTCATGTACCAGGCGGCGACGGCGATCGAGCGCGGACTGTCCGCGTCCTGGGCAGCCGCCATGCTGCGGTCGCCGGCCAGCATCACCAACTCGGGCGCGGGCTGGAAGCTGAGGAAGAGTTGGGTGAGGTGGTAGGTCTGGGCCAGTGCGGCGAGCGCCCGGCGACGGGCGGTGCCCTCCAGACCGCGGACGGCGTGCCGGCAGTCAGTGATCAGGGCCGGGAGCAGCGTGGCGACCTTGGTGCGGTGGTCTCCGATGCCGTGCCACAGCTGCCAGGCGTGTCGTACGCGAGACTCCAGGTCCTCGGCGGCTTCGGGCGCTTCGTCGGCCGCCGCGAATCGGAAAGTGGTGAGTGCCGCCCGTACCGCGGGCAGGCTCGCGTGCGCGGCCTTGGTGTAGGTGGCTGCCGATACTCTTTCGTCGCCCGTCAGTTCGGCGAGGTCGTCGATGCCGAGCACTTCGGCCAGGCGGAGGAGCAGCGGCAGTCGGGGGAGGTGCAGTCGTCCGTTCTCCAGGGCCTTCACCCATTCCGCGGACCGTCCCACGAGACCGCCGAGGACGGGCCGGGACATCCCGGATCGTTCGCGGTGGGAGCGGAGTCGCTGGCCGAAGGTGAGGGGGGACCTGTCGGGGGTCGCGGGCATGAGGGGGCTCCGTTCTGACTCGACATCAAAACGGTACCTTCAACGCCCGGTTGGGGCGTGTTGCGTTGCCGGGTCCCATCGGCTCCGACGCCGGCGCTCACTCGGCACTCGGGTCTCGCGGAATCGGGCTCGCCCTGCCGGCCCAGGGCAGATGGGCGAGCGGACTGAGGTCACCAGTACCTCTCCTCCTCTGCCACGTTGAGGGCGTCCGCGCACATCTCCGCCTCGGCCCGGTCCTCGAAGATCGCTGCGGTCTGGTGCCCGTCACGATCGATGTGGGCGAGGTGTCCACTCGTCCCGTGCACGATGTAGAAACCACCCTCCGGATGGTCACGCATGACGTACATGACTGCCCTCCTCCTCACCTGAAGTGCTCGTCCCGTCACGCTAGGGGGAAGCGCGGTAGAGGGCTGAACTTCTACGCAAGACGACCCTTCTGTCCCGGTGAGGGGTTGTCGGGTGTCGTGGGCCTGAGGGGTGCTCAGTCCTCCGTACGGGTCCTGTGACCCTACCCAGCTCCCGTCATGGCGTAGTGCCCCCGTACCTACTCGGCGGGCGTAGGTGCGGGGCGCGGGCGGCGGATCGCGGTCAGCATCGTCACGGCCGAGCCCCCCACGGCCCAGGCGGACAGCACCAGCAGCGGCCCGGTGACCGCGTTGCCGTGGAAGTAGGCGATCGAGCGGGACACCCAGGTGCCGGCGCCCGGCGGGAGGGCGGGGCCGATCGCCTGCCAGAACGGGGGGAGCATCGGGAGCGGGAACGCGCCGCCCGCGCTGGGGTTGCCCGCGATCACCACGATCAGGATCGCGAGCCCGATGCCCACGATCCCGGTCAGGCCCTGGAGCGCCAGGGTCGCCGCGCCGACCGCGAAGGTCACCAGCGCGCCGAGCCCCCACAGGGCGAACGTGCTGCCCGGGAGCGCACCGAGGATCGGGCCGACGACCACCGCGCCCCCGATCCCGCCGGCGAGGGAGGCCAGGGCCAGCGCCCCCAGCCGGATCACGGCCCGGGTGGGGTTGGCGGGGCGCGCCCCCGCGCTGATCGCGAGGATCGACGCGCAGAGGTAGCCGCCGACGCACCAGCCGACGACCAGGTAGAAGGACGACAGCCCTTCGAAGTCCTCGGGTGAGGCGGGCGCCACGTCCTCGGTGCGCACCGTGCGCCCTTCGGCTTCCACCGCCTCCGTGACCAGCTTGACCAGGGTCGTGGACAGTGCGGCCCCGCCGCCCGAGGCGACCAGCAGGGTGTCCGTCCGGCTCGTCGGATCGACCAGGAGGGCGCCGTAGACCTCCCGGTCGAGCACCTGGTTCCGGGCCGCCGCGGCGTCCGGCGCCGTCCGGGTGTCCAGCGGATCGCCGGGGAGCGCGGCCAACTGCGCCGTGGTGCGGTCGACCGTCGCAGCGGGCGCTGCGACCGCGAAGGGGACGTCCGTCGGCTTCGGGTGGTGCAGGGCGCCGACGTAGGAGGTGATGAAGAGCAGTTGCAGGGCGACCACGCCGACCACCAACAGGGCCGCGCGCGGGGTCACCGCGCTCTTCAGTTCGTCGACGAAGCGCATGCCCTCACCGTCCGGCCCGAGTGCTGCTTCCGCAGGTGGGACACGGCCGAATGGCGGACCGGGACACGAGCCCCGGAGCGACCCGCACCCACGGGAGCCCACCCCCCTCGCTTATCGTACGCACGTTCGAAAAGTGGTCTATGGTGGGAAGCGGGGGCGCGACCGGCGCGGAGGAGAAACGGAGACGGAAGCGGACGAGCGGAACGAGTACCGGAACACCAGGAGGCGCGGATGCCAGGGTTCACGCATCTGCACACCGCCTCGGGGTTCTCCCGGCGGTACGGTGCCTCCCACCCGGAACGGCTCGTCGAGCGGGCCGCCGAGCGTGGCATGGACGCCCTCGCGCTGACCGACCGGGACACCCTCGCGGGGAGCGTCCGGTTCGCCAAGGCGTGCGAGAAGGCCGGGGTCCGTCCGCTGTTCGGCGTGGAGCTGGCGGTACAGGGGGCGGGTGCGCGACGCCCGGCCGGGAGCGCCCCCGCAGCCGTGCCGGAGTCCGCAGCGGGACCCGCGCCCGCGACGGCAGCCGCACGCGGAGCGGGACCCGGACGTGCGGCGGGGGCCGGACGCGAAGCGGGGACCGGGGCCGAGGCTTCGCGCCGTACCCCGGTCCGGGGCGGAGCGTTCGTCGACGAGTCCGCGCCCCGCGTCACCTTCCTCGCCCGGGACGGCGCCACCGGCTGGGCCGCACTGTGCCGACTGGTCACCGCCGCGCACGCCACGGACGCCGACCACCCCCTCCTCGGTCGTTCCGCGCTCCCCGCCGAGGGGCTGACCGTGCTGCTCGGCCCCGACTCCGACGTGGGGCGCGCCCTCGCCGCCGGGCGCCCCGACCGGGCCGCCCGGCTGCTCGTGCCCTGGCGGGAGCTGTACGGGGACGACCTGCGGCTCGAAGCCGTCTGGCACGGACGTCGGGGTACCGGCCCCGGTTCGCTGCGGCTGGCCGCCCGTACCGTCGGCTTCGCCGCCGAGCAGCGGGTGCGTCCCGTGTTCAGCAATGCGGTCCGCTACGCCGATCCGGGCGCGGGCCCCCTCGCCGACGTCCTGGACGCGTCCCGGCTGCTGGTTCCCGTCGGTGCCCTGGGCGAACCGGACGGCGGCGAGCGCTGGCTCAAGGACGGGCCCGCCATGCTGGCCGCCGCCGAGCGGGTGGTGGAGGCCGCCGGGTTCCGTCGTGACACGGCCCACCGGCTCCTGGAGCAGACCCGGGCGACCGCCGACGCGTGCCGGGTCGATCCGGGCGCCGACCTCGGGATGCGCTCGGTCCACTTCCCCGAACCGGAGGTGGTGGGCGCGGGCCGCCGTACCGCGCAGCGGGTGCTCACCTCCCGGGCGGCGGCGGGCCTGGTCCTGCGCGGCTACGACCGGGGGCCGCGGGCGCGCGCGTACTGGGAGCGGACGCACCACGAGCTGGACATCATCGCCCACCACGGGTTCGCCCCGTACTTCCTCACCGTGGCCCAGGTCGTCGACGACGTGCGCACCCTGGGGGTCCGGGTCGCCGCACGGGGTTCCGGCGCGGGCTCGCTGGTCAACCACCTGTTGGGCATCGCCCACGCCGACCCGGTGGAGCAGGGCCTCCTGATGGAACGCTTCCTGTCGAAGCGGCGGTTCGTCCTCCCGGACATCGACATCGACGTGGAGTCCGCCCGCCGGCTCGACGTCTACCGGGCGATCATCGGTCGCTTCGGCACCGAGCGCGTCGCCACGGTCGCGATGCCCGAGACCTACCGGGTCCGGCACGCCATCCGGGACGTGGGCGCCGCCCTGTCCGTGGACCCCGCCGACATCGACCGGATCGCGAAGGCGTTCCCCCACATCCGGGCCCGTGACGCCCGGGCCGCCCTGGACGAACTGCCGGAGCTGCGGGAGCTGGCCCGGGAGCAGCGGGCGCGGGCGGAACGGGCGGCTGCCGGTACCGGTCCGGGGGTCGGTCCGGCCGGGAAACCGGGCCCGTACGGCCGGTTCTGGGACCTGGTCGAAGGGCTCGACGCGCTCCCGCGCGGGGTCGCCATGCACCCGTGCGGGGTGCTCCTCTCCGACGCCACCCTGCGCGCCCGCACCCCGGTGGTGCCGACCAGCGGCGAGGGCTTCCCCATGTCCCAGTTCGACAAGGACGACGTGGAGGACCTGGGGCTGCTCAAACTGGACGTGCTCGGGGTGCGGATGCAGTCGGCGATGGCGCACGCGGTCGGGGAGGTCGAGCGGGCCACCGGGGTGCGCGTCGACCTGGACGACCCGCAGGTGGTGCGGCCCGGCGACCCGGCGACGTACGAGCTGATCCGCTCCGCCGAGACGCTCGGGTGCTTCCAGATCGAGTCGCCGGGCCAGCGCGATCTCGTGGGGCGGCTCCAGCCCGCGACCTTCCACGACCTGGTGGTCGACATCTCGCTGTTCCGACCGGGTCCGGTGGCCGCCGACATGGTCCGGCCCTTCATCGAGGCCCGGCACGGCAGGGCCCCGGTCCGCTACCCGCATCCCGACCTCGAAGGAACCCTGAAGGAGACGTACGGGGTCGTCGTCTTCCACGAACAGGTCATCGACATCGTGGACGTCATGACCGGCTGCGGGCGCGGTGAGGCCGACCGGGTGCGCCGGGGACTGTCGGACCCGGAGTCGCAAGGTCGCATCCGCTTCTGGTTCGCGCAGCGCGCGGCGGAACGCGGCTACGCCACCGAAGTGATCGCCCGGACCTGGGAGATCGTCGAGGCGTTCGGTTCGTACGGCTTCTGCAAGGCGCACGCGGTGTCCTTCGCCGTGCCCACCTACCAGTCGGCCTGGCTGAAGGCCCATCACCCGGCCGCCTTCTACGCCGGGTTGCTCACCCACGACCCGGGGATATATCCGAAACGGCTGCTGCTCGCGGACGCCCGACGGCGCGGGGTGCCCGTGCTGCCGCTGGACGTGAACGCCTCGGCGGTCGCCCACCGCATCGAACTGATGTCTGGTTCGGGGGGTGACGCGGAGCGCTGGGGGCTGCGGCTCGCCCTGCTCGACGTGCACGGCATCAGCGAGGCCGAGGCCGCGCGGATCGCCGGCGGGCAACCGTACGCCTCCCTCCTCGACTTCTGGGAACGGGCCCGCCCCAGCCGCCCGTTGGCACGCCGCCTCGCCCAGGTCGGCGCCCTCGACGCGTTCGGCGCGAACCGCCGGGACCTCCAACTCCACCTCGCCGAACTCCACCGCGGGGCCCGGGGCGCGTACGGGGAACAACTGCCGCTCGCGGGTGGCCGGAACACGGCCGCCGCCGGGCTGCCCGACCTGGACGACACGGAACGGCTCAGCGCCGAACTGGGCGTGCTGTCGATGGACGCGTCCCGCCACCTGATGGACGATCACCGGGCCTTCCTGGACGAGTTGGGCGTACGGTCCGCACGGCGGTTGCGGTCCGCCCGGCACGGGGAGACGGTCCTCGTCGCGGGCGCCAAGGTGGCCACCCAGACCCCGCCGATCCGCTCCGGCAAGCGGGTCGTCTTCACCACCCTGGACGACGGCACCGGCCTGGTGGACCTCGCCTTCTTCGACGACTCCCACGAGGCGTGCGCGCACACCGTCTTCCACTCCTGGCTGCTCCTGGTCCGGGGCACCGTCCAGCGCCGGGGCCCGCGCAGCCTCAGCGTGGTCGGCTCGGCCGCCTGGAACCTCGCCGACCTGATGGAGGTGCGCGACCGGGACGGCCTCGACGCGGTGGCCCGGCACCTGGCTGCGCCTCCCGTACCCGCACCCGAAGCCCTTGAGGGCGAGCGTCGCATCAGGATGTCCACCGGGTACGAGATGCACCCCTGGGCCGATCTGCGCCCGGCGGGCGAGGACGTCACGAAGGGGCCGGGCGGAACGCGGGACCCCGTCAGGAAGTTGTGGCACCAGAGCCCCGGGAGCGCGGGATGAACACGGTCAGGGACCCCCACGGCCCGGGCGTGTTGTACGTACGGTTCCGGCTGCCCGGGCCGGACGCCCGGCGTGTCGCCGCGGCCGGGGTCCCGCTCCCGCCGCTGCTCACCCTGCTCGGAACGGTCAGTCCCGTCGTGGCCGCGGCCCCGCCCGACGCGGCGTACGTCGACCTGCGGGGCGCGGAACGCTACTTCGGCCGGGACGCCGTCCACCTCGCGGCGGTCATCCGGGTCCGGGCGCTGGCCCTGCACGGGGTCGACTGCACGATCGGGGCCGGTCCTGGCCCGATGCTCGCCCGGATGGCCGCCTGTGCCGCCGCCCCCGGCACCACCCTCGCGGTGCCCGGGGACCCGGACGCCGTACGGGAGTTCCTGGCCGGACGGCCGGTCGGCGAACTGCCCGGCGCCGGTGCGGCGACCGTGCGCACCCTGCGCTCCTACGGCCTCGACACCGTCGACCGGGTGGCCGCGGCGCCGCCCGCCACCCTGCAACGACTCGTCGGTGCCCGCGCCGGGCGCGAACTGCGGGAACGGGCCCACGGCATCGACCGGGGCCGGGTGGTGCCCAACGAGGCGGCCCGCTCGGTCGCCGCCGACCGCGCTTTCGACCGCGACGAGATCGACCCCGTCCGGCACCGGCGCGCCCTGCTCTCGCTCGCCGGGGAGTTGGGCGCCCGGCTGCGCGCCGAACGGCTGGTGTGCCGCTCGCTGACCCTCACCGTCCGGTACGCGGACCGGTCCCGGACCGACCCGGCGGCCCGCCCCGGGACCACGCGCACCCGGGCGCTCCCCGAGCCGACGGCGCACTCGGCGGCGCTCACCGACGCCGCGTACCGGACGTACGGGGCGCTCGGGCTCCAGCGGGCCAGGGTCAGGGGGTTGGCCCTGCGCGCCGAGGGACTGGCACCCGTGGAGAGCGCCGCGCACCAACTCAGTCTCGACCCCGCCGACGAGCGGATCCGTCGGATCGAGGAGGTCGCGGACCGGGCCCGGGCCAAGTTCGGTCCGCGTGCGGTGCTGCCGGGGACGCTCGCCGCGTGACGTGCGGCGCGGCGCTCGGCGAGCGGGCGTGACGCACCACGCACATCGGGGTGGCGAGCGCCTTGGACCGGGCGCGCGCCACCCCGATGGAGTGCACAACTGTCTTCAGTTGTCTTCAGTTAGTGTCCGGAGCGAGTGGGACCTCCCCCTCGCTCCGGCACATGGCTCCGGGTGGCCGCGTGGTGAGCGGCCACCCGACCCGGTAACCATCCCAACCCCGGAGGTGGCCACCCGGCGCAGCGGTCGTCCCTCAGCGACCGCTGCGGCCGCCGCCCGTCGCCGCACGGCGGCGGGCGGAGGCGAACAGACCGGCGGCGCCGAGGCCGAGCACGGCCGCACCGCCGATCGCGATGTACGGCGTGGTGCTGGTGCCGCCGGTCTCGGCGAGGTTCTCCGTGGAGCCGCCCTGCGCCTTGACGCCGGAGTCCTTCGGGGCGGTGCCCTGGGCGCCGCCGCTCTCCACGGCGGAGACCGAACCCGGGCCGTCGGTGGCGGAGGCGTTGGCGACCGCGCCGCCCTTGGCCTCCTTGCCGCCCTTGCCCTCGGGCGCCATGTCACCGTGACCGTTGTGCTCCACGGTGGACTGGTCGCGCTCCTTCTCGATCAGCTTGTCGCTGGGCGCGGAGGCGACCGGGCCGGCAGCGGACCCGCCGGAGTTGCCGAACACCACGTCCGAGCAGGTGTAGAACGCCTCGGGGGAGTCCGAACGCTGGTAGATCGAGTAGATCAGGTGACGGCCGGAACGCTGGGGGACGTTCCCGTCGAAGATGAACGAGCCGTTCTCCAGGCGCGGGTTGGTCACCGTGGCGAAGGGCTGCGACTCGAGGTCGGACCACTTGAGGGCCTTGGTGGCGTCGTAACCGACCTTGGTGATGTACAGCTCGATGGAGCCCTTGTGGGGGGCCGTCACCCGGTACTTGAAGGTGTGGTTGCCCGACTTGAACGGGGAGGAGGGCCAGTCGGTCCGCGGGGTGTCGAGCCCGGCGTACTTCGAGCGGTTGGCGCTGCACAGCTTGCCGTCGGGGATGATCTGGCGGTGCGCGCCGGCCGCGTTGGCGATGTTCACCTCGTTCCAGTCGTACAGCGGCTGGGTGCCGGTGGAGGCGACCAGGGCCTTGCAGGCGGCGGTGTCAGGGCTCTCGGGGCCCTCGGCGAAACATGCGGACACCCGGCTGACCGGGTCGCTCATGGAACCGTGAGCCGCCGCGGGGGAGGCGTTCAGGACGGTGAGAACGAGCGGCGCGACACCGAGTGCGGCGATCGCGGCGGCCGTGCGACGAGCAGTCATGGACGGTCTCCTCAGTCTTCCTCAAGTGGGGGGAGCCCGGGAGGCGTACGGGCGGTGTACGTGACTCCCGGGCAAGAGGAAAGCTAGCCGTTCGATGCCCGGGGAACCGCTGCTTGAGAGCACTCCGGGTGATCTTTATGGCCCTCTTAAGGGGGGCATCGGGCTGCGCTCAGATCGCGTCCTGATACGTCCGAATCCTCACGGCGGTGTGACGTCCGGATGAAGCCCGGATGTCGGTGGAAGGCATGGCTCCGGCCCCGCCGCAAGCCGCCGCGGGGCCTTCTGGTGCAGCTCAGAGCCCCCGTCGGGGCGATCGACCGTCCGGTCGTACGGGGTGGCCGGGGGCCGGCGGCGGCCCCCGTCGGAGATCAGGGGCGTGCGCGGCGGGGGCGCTCGATCCACTGGTAGCGGCGCTCGGGGCGACCCGCGCCGCCGTAGCGCAGGGTCACGTCGACGCGTCCCGTCTCGGCGAAGTACTCCAGGTAGCGCCGGGCGCTGACCCGGGACAGCGACCCCTCCCGGGCGCACTCGGAGGCCGACAGTCCTCCCGGGTGGGCGCGCAGGGTCCGCTCCACCAGGTCCGCGGTGGGCACCGCGAGCCCCTTGGGCAGCTGTTCGCGGGACCCCGGCGGGCGGCTGCCGAACAGCTCGTCCACGTCCTCCTGGCGCGCCTGGTCGAGTCCGGCGAGCCGGGCCCGCACCGCGGCCACGTGCCGCAGCTGGTCCTGGAGCGTGCTCCGCTCGAACGGCTTGATCAGGTAGTGCAGTGCCCCCGCCCGCAACGCCGCGCGGACCGTTCCGGCGTCCCGCGCGGCCGTGATGAACAGGACGTCCACCGGAATCCGCTCCGGGTCGCGCTGCTCGGCCGCCCGGATGCCGCGCAGCACGCCGATGCCGTCCATGTCCGGCAGATACACGTCGAGAAGGACGAGATCGGGCCGGAGGGACTCCACGGAGCGCAACGCCTGCGTACCGTTGTGTGCAACCCCTACTACCGTAAATCCCGCCATTTCGGACACGTACCGGCTGTGCAGCTTCGCGACCATGAAGTCGTCGTCCACTACCAGTACTTTCGTCATCGCCGCAGGTTAAGCGTGTGACCACAAGGACCACAACGTTCGTTGGTTGCGGAAGAGAGACAGCCTCTTAACGCGCAGGCAACATGTGGGCCACCTCACAGATAAAAACGGTGTGAGGTTCTCCCAATCGCCTCTCTTGACGAACAGGTGGTGGCACGGTGCGCCTGCGCACTCCTCTAGCCCTGCTCGGGGCAGCGGTACTGGTCCTGGTCGGGCCACCGCTGATCACCACGGGCAGTGACTCCGAAACCGGGACGAAGATCCCGGGACTGCAGTTCATGGTCCCCAACACCCCCGGTGGTGGTTACGACATCACGGCGCGCACCGCGGCCAAGAACGCCGAGGACGCCGGTCTGAGCCACGGCATCGAGGTGTTCAACCTGCCCGGCGCGGGCGGCACCGTCGGCCTCGCCCGACTGGTCAGCGAGCACGGCAACGGCAAGCTCGCGATGTCGATGGGGCTCGGCGTCGTCGGCGCCGTCCGTTCCAACGACGCACCCAAGACCCTCGCCGACGTCACTCCCATCGCCCGGCTCACCGAAGAGCCGGACGTCGTGGTCGTCTCGAAGGACTCGCCCTACAAGACCATCAACGAACTGGTCGACGCCTGGAAGGAGAACCCCGGCAAGCTCCCCGTCGGCGGCGGCTCCTCGCCCGGTGGCCCCGACCACCTCGCCCCGATGCTGATGGCGCGCTCCGCGGGGCTCGCCCCCAAGGACGTCAACTACATCCCCTTCGACGGCGGTGGCGAACTCCTCGCCTCCATCCTCGGCAACAAGGTCGGGTTCGGCGTCTCCGGCGTCGGCGAGTACCTCGACCAGATCAAGTCCGGCGAGCTGCGGCTGCTCGCGGTCACCGGCCCCGAGCGGGTCGACGGCCTCGACGCCCCCACGCTCCGCGAAGCCGGCTACGACATGGACTTCACCAACTGGCGCGGCATCGTCGCCCCGCCCGGGCTGTCCGACGCCCAGCGCGACAAGCTCATCGCCCTCATCGAGAAGCTGCACGCCTCCGAGGAGTGGAAGGCGTCCCTCAAGAAGCACGGCTGGCACGACGCCTTCCTCACCGGCGACAAGTTCGGTGACTTCCTCGAAGCCCAGGACAAGCGGGTCGTTTCCGTACTGAAGGAGTTGGGACTGTGACGACCATCGAACCCCCCGGCCGTCCTGACCCCGCTCAGGGCTCCGCCACCACCACGCCCGCCGGGCAGGAGCCGGGCCGCCGCTCCTGGCTGCGCGAGCACTCGGAGCTGGGCGTCAGCGTCCTCCTCCTGGCCCTCGGCGGCCTCGTCCTCACCGACGCCCTCACCATGGACGTCGACATCGCCCAGCGCGGGCCCATCGGCCCCAAGACCGTGCCGATCGTGGTCGGCATCGGCCTGCTGGTGATCGCCGTCCTGCTCGCCATAGACGTCCTGCGCGGCGGCCACGGCGAGGCCGAGGGCGGCGAGGACATCGACCTCAGCGAACCCGCCGACTGGCGCACGGTCCTGCTGCTCGGTGGCGTCTTCCTCGCCACCGCCGTCCTCATCGAACCCATCGGGTTCCCCATCGCGGGTGCCCTGCTCTTCTGGGGGTCGGCCTACGCCCTCGGCAGCCGGCACTTCCATCGCGACCCACTGATCGCCGCGGGGCTCTCGCTCGCCGCCTTCATCATCTTCGACCGCCTGCTCGGCGTCCCGCTGCCCGGCGGCCCCCTGATGGGAGTGCTGTGAGATGAACGCCTTCAACTCCCTGATCGACGGGTTCGGCACCGCGCTCACCCCGATCAACCTGCTCTGGGCCGCCATCGGCGTCCTCCTCGGCACCGCCATCGGCGTCCTGCCCGGCATCGGCCCCGCCATGGCCGTCGCCCTGCTCCTCCCCGTCACCTACGGACTCGACCCCACGGGCGCGTTCATCATGTTCGCCGGCATCTACTACGGTGCGATGTTCGGCGGTTCCACCACCTCCATCCTGCTCAACACCCCAGGTGAGAGCGCGGCCGTCGTGGCGGCCATGGAGGGCAACCCGATGGCGAAATCGGGGCGCGGCTCACAAGCCCTCGCCGCAGCGGCCATCGGCCACTTCGCCGGCGGCCTGATCGGCACCACCCTGCTCGTCGCCCTCGCACCCACCGTCGCGGAACTCGCCGTCGACATCGGCGCCCCCGACTACTTCGCCATCATGGTGCTGGCGTTCATCGCCGTCACCTCCGTCCTCGGCTCCTCCCGCATCCGCGGTCTCGCCTCCCTGCTCATCGGTCTCACCATCGGCCTCGTCGGCCTCGACGGCATGACCGGCCAGCAGCGCCTCACCTTCGACAACCTGCACCTCGCCGACGGCGTCGACGTGGTCATCGTCGCGGTCGGACTCTTCGCGATCGGCGAGGCCCTGTGGGTCGCCGCCCACCTGCGCCGCGGCTCCACCGAGCCCATCCCCGTCGGTCGCCCCTGGCTCGGCCGCGACGACCTCAAGCGCACCTGGAAGCCCTGGCTGCGCGGTCCGTTCATCGGCTTCCCGTTCGGGGCGATCCCCGCGGGCGGCGCCGAGATCCCGACCTTCCTGTCGTACGTCACCGAGAAGAAGCTGTCCAAGAACAAGAAGGAGTGGGGCAAGGGCGCCATCGAGGGCGTCGCCGGACCGGAGTCGGCTGCCTCGGCCTCCGCCGCCGGAACGCTCGTCTCCATGCTCACCCTCGGCCTGCCCACCACCGCGGTCGCCGCGGTGATGCTCGCCGCCTTCCAGCAGTACGGCATCCAGCCCGGCCCGCTCCTCTTCGAGCGCGAGCCCGACCTCGTGTGGGGCCTGATCGCCTCCCTCTTCGTCGGCATGGTGCTGCTGCTCGCCCTCAACCTGCCGCTCGCCCCGCTGTGGGCGAAGCTGCTGCGCATCCCGCGCCCGTACCTCTACTCCGGCATCCTCTTCTTCGCCGCCCTGGGCGCGTACGCCGTCGGTGGCGAGTCGCTGGACCTGGTGATCCTGCTGATCATCGGCTTCCTCGGCTTCGGAATGCGTCGCTACGGACTGCCGGTGCTCCCGGCGGTGATCGGCGTCATCCTCGGCCCGAACGCCGAGCAGCAGCTGCGCCGGGCGCTCCAGATCAGCGACGGCAGCGTCTCGGGCCTGGTCAACACGCCGTTCTCCGTGACGGTGTACGCGATCATCCTGCTGATCCTCGCCTGGCCGCTGGTCGCCAAGCTGATCCGTAGCCGGCGGACCGCCACCGCGGCGCCGGTCGCGGCGAAGACCCCGGTCACCGTCGGCGCCAAGGCGGAGCGTCAGGACGACGCCGAGGCCCCCGAGGCCCCGGCCGGCACGAAGGGCGCCGACACCCCCGGTACCCTCGACGCCACGGACACGACCCAGAGCGGCGACGGCACCGACGGCAGCGACGGTCCCGACGATTCCGGAGAGAAGGGAAGCGGCGTGCGGCCATGACCGAGACACGGTTCCCCCTCCACGAAGCCATCCGCAGGGCGACACCGGTCGACGCGGGCGCGGTGAAGTCCGTGACGGACGCCGCCTACGCCCACTACGTCGAACGCATCGGTCGACGCCCCGCCCCGATGGAGGCCGACCACGCGGCGCAGATCGCCGCCGGCCAGGTCTTCGTGACCGGGGAGCCCGTGCTCGGTCTGGTGGTCCTCGTCCCGTACGAGGACCACCTGCACCTCGACAACATCGCCGTCCACCCGGACTCCCACGGCCTGGGGGTGGGCCGCCGACTGCTCCACTTCGTCGACGCCCACGCCCGTGACCTCGGTCTTCCCGAGGTACGGCTCCACACCCACGCCCAGATGTGGGAGAACCAGAAGCTCTATCCGCGCTACGGGTACGAGTTCATGGGCCGCCGGCCGGACGGCCACTACGACCGCTACCACTACCGCAAGCGGTTCGGCTGAGACGAAGTGCCCGGCACCGGGTTCCGGTGCCGGGCACTTCTCGTACGCCCCGCGCGCGGGCGCACCGCACCGGGTCACCCCTCGGGCCACCAGATGCGCTGGACGTCCTTGCGGATCTCCGGACGCTCCCTGGGGAGCTCCTCGCTCTCGTCCCGCCGCCGCCCGCGACGGGTGCTGGTCCTGCTCGGCGACTTCTGCACGGTCACTCGGCGCATGACTGCCTCCTTGGGGACTACCTCTTCCCGCGATCGCGCGGTGCTAGACCCGTTGGGGGAGGGTGACTCACCGGCGCCGCGATGTCAGTGGCCGACGTCACCCCCACGGGACGCCCCGGGCGCCATCCGCACGGTGCGCCTGCGGGTGCGCTGGGGGCGCCCGCGCAGTTCCTCGCGCCCCTGGCGGGGCCCGTCTGTGCTGTGGGACGACGGTATGGAGGAGCGTCCGAGATGCAGGACCGCGGGGAACCGCTTGACCTTGACACCGTGACAAGGTCTTCGCTGGAGCCGAGGAGGTGGTCCCGATGACCCCGTCGGCACCCGACACGACCACGATGCGCGCCCTGAGGGCGCTGGAGGACGACCGCCCGTCCGTACGGCTGCGGGCTGCGCTGGCGGTCGGTTCGGCCCCGGACCCGCAGTTCGTCGACACGCTCGTCGAACGGTGCGCGGTCGAACCCGACTTCCCCGTGCGCGACATGCTCACCTGGGCACTGACCCGGCACCCGGCGGCCACGACGGTCCCCAAGCTGCTCGACGAACTGCGTTCGCAGCGCGCACAGGCCCGGAGCCAGGCGTTGCACACGCTGTCCAAGGTCGGGGACCGCCGGACCTGGCCGGCGATCACCCGGGCACTGCTGACCGACACCGACGACGAGGTGGCGCGGACCGCCTGGCGCACGGCCGTCCTGCTCGTGCCCGAAGGTGAGGAAACCGCGCTGGCCGTAGTGTTGTCGACACAGCTCGGGCGCGGTGGACGGGAGACGCAGCTGAGCCTCAGCCAGGCGCTGATCGCGCTCGGCGAGGCGATGGTGCCGACCCTGCGCGCCGCGATGACGGACCTCGACCCCCGGGTGCGCGCGCACGCACGCGCCACGGAACGGCTGTTGCGGGACCCGGAAGCCGGATTCGCGTACGCGATCGAGGAGGCGAAGCGCGTCGTCGCCCTGGGCCCGACCAACCAGGAGGGGTGAGCGGCCGTGTTGATCGGTGAGGTGGCACGACGGTCCGGGGTCAGCGCCCGCATGCTGCGGCACTACGAAGCGCTCGGCCTGGTGCGACCGACGGGGCGCACCGGCGCCGGCTACCGGGAGTACTCCGGCGAGGACGTCCGGCGGATCTTCCACATCGAGAGCCTGCGGTCACTGGGGCTGTCGCTGAAGGAGGTCGCCCGGGCGCTGGACGATCCCGACTTCACGCCCGCGGACCTCGTCGCCGACCTGGTCCGCCAGACCCGGGAACGCATCGCCGACGAGACGGAACTGCTCACCCGGCTCCGGAGGATCGACGCCGCGGAACCCGCCGCCTGGGAGGACGTGCTCCAGACCGTCGCCCTGCTCCAGGCACTGGGGTCGAAGAGCGCGGGCAAGCGCCAGCGCGCGGCCCTGTCCTCCACCGAGGAGGTTCCGGCGCCGGTGGAATCACTGGTGGAGGCGGTGCTGAGCGAACCGGACCCGAACGTCGCCGGGGCCCTCCGCTGGGCCCTGGCGCGCTCGGCCGGTGACGGAGTCGAGCTCCTGTTGGCTCAGGGGCTCGACTCCTCGGCGGCGCAGGTGCGCGAGCGCGCGGTCCGCTCGCTCGCCGAGATCCCGGACGAGGGGGCCACGGCCCTGCTGCGGGACGCCCTCGCCCACCCCGACCCGGTGGTCCGCAGGTACGCGGCGCTGGCCCTCGGTGCACGCGGTGTGACCGAGGCGGTGCCGACGCTCCTCGACCTGGTCGTCGGGGAGGTGAACGACGTGGACGCGGCCGATGCGCTGAGCGCGCTGGCGAGCCGTCCCGGATGGGCGGACCGGATCGCCACCGGGCTCGTCGACCGGCTCGCCCACGGCACCGCCGAGCCCGCCGTACGGCGACGGCTGGCCCAGGCGCTCGCCGACATCCCGGGCACCACCGCGGCACGCGCCCTCGCCGACCTGTCGCACGACGAGGACCGGGCCGTCGCGCTGACCGCGGCGTACGTCCTGGGCCTGCGCGCCCCCCGGTGACCGGTCTACCGGAACAGCGCGGTGAACCCGTGGGAGTCCTCCCGGGCGAGGCGTTCCAGCTCGTCCAGGGCGTTCATCGCCCGCTCCGCCGCCCGGGGGTCGGTCGCCGCCAGCCCACTGGCGGCGAACTCATCCTCGTCCAGCCGCAGGACGACCGAGCGGTCGGCGCCGACCCACAGGTCCAGGTCCAGGTCGGTCACCAGGATCTCGTCGGGGGAGACCACGGCGGGCCGGGTCACATCGCAGTACCAGCCCTTCAGTGCGCCCGCGCCGGTGCGCACCTCCTTCACGGCGTACCACCGGGTGCGCCAGTAGTGCTCGGTGAACACGTCGCCGGGCTCGAAGCGGACGAAGCCGAAGTCGCGCACGCCCGCGCCCGCCCAGGGGGCCCGCACGCTCACCCGGTCCCCGTCGTCGGCGAGCCGCCGGGCGGGGTAGCGGATCTTGGTGCGGCCGTTCTTCACCAGCACGACCTCGACGGTCCCCGTACCGCCGTGGGCCTCAGCCGAGGTCGCGGACATGACGCACCTCCGTGGCGCAGACCGCGTAGCCGAACCACGTGTTGACCGCGAGCATCGGGGCGTTGTCGGTGTCGTTGCCGGTGAACGCCTCGCTGAACCCGGCCGCCCGCGCCCGGTGCAGGGAGTCGTTCTTGACCGCCTTGGCGAGGCCCCGGCCCCGGTGCGCGCGCACGGTGCCGGTCATGGCCGTGACGTAGCGGCCGTTCCCGTCGGTACGGGCGGCGGTGAAGGCGACGGGACTCCCGTCCACGACGGCGATCGTGGTCAGCTTCCGGTCCATCAGGGGGTGGTGCCAGGTGTCCCGGAGCCACTGCTCGTAGTCGGAGAAGTGCGCGCCGACGTCGCCGGGTTCGTCCTCCGTGCACTGTGCGTCCAGTACGAACACCGGGCGCGGATCGTCCTCGAAGTCGGCCGCCGTGCGCAGTTCCACCCCGTCGGGCGCGGGGAGCCGGGGCGGGAGCGCAGCGAGGTCCAACCGGAGGAAGTGCGCGCTGCGGCTGGGACGGTAGCCGCGCCGCTCGGCGAAGGCGCGGTTCTCCGGCTCGTCCAGGACCCAGGTGTACACCGCCGTCGCCCCGACCCGGGCGAGTTGCTCCTCGGCGGCCCGCACCAGCAGCGTTCCGGCGCCCCGGCCGCGTCGCTCCGGGTGGACGTAGACGTTGGCGAAGCCCTGTCCCGGTGTCGGGCTCTCATGGGCGACGCCCACCTGGACCGTGCCGATGACCTCCCCCTGCTGCTCGGCGACCAACGGGTGGTAGTGCGCGTCCGGGTGGGCCTGGTTGACGTCGAAGGCCACGGACTCGGCCGTGGCCAGGAGGAAGGGGACGGCTGCCTGCCGGACCCGCGCGAACTGCTCGGCGTCCTCGGGGCGGAACGGGCGTACGACGATGCTCATGCCCCCACGCTAGGTTCGCAGGATCGTGCCGCGCCCCTCATTTTCCCGCCCGCAGCCAGACCCTGGCGGCAGGGGCGGGGCCCCCGGGTCACGCGGGCCGGGGCCACGCCGACCGGCCGTGCCGGCCCTTCGACGCGCCCGTTGCGGGAGAATCACCGGGTGACGTTGACGATCGTGATCGACCCGGCCGGGGGCACGGCCCCCTTCGAACAGCTCCGCGCGCAGATCGCGGACCAGACGAGGTCCGGCCACCTGCCGACCGGATACAAGCTGCCGACCGTCCGCGGCCTGGCCCAGGAGCTGGGGCTCGCCGTGAACACGGTGGCCAAGGCGTACCGGGCCCTGGAGTCCGACGGGGTCATCGAGACCCGTGGCCGCCTCGGTTCCTTCATCGCCGCGGCGGGCGACGCCGCCAGTCGGGAGACGGCGACCGCCGCCCGGACGTACGCGGAGCGGGCGCTGCGGCTGGGCGTCCCCGAGTCCGAGGCCCTGAGCGCCGTCCGGGAGGCGCTGCGCGCGGTCTACGGGCGCTGACCGCCGCGCCCGGGTCAGCGGTAGAGGTCGATGAGCCGGGCGAGGTGGCGCCCCGCCACCTCCAGCGGGGTCGTGCTCCGTTCCACCTGGGCCGCCAGCTCCGCCCCCTCCAGGGTGCTGATCACGGTGTACGCCAGTTCCGTGGCCACGTCCTCGGCGAACCCGGCCGCCCGTAGCCGGGCGGCGACCAGCTCGCGCCAGCGGGCGAACGCACGGGCCGCCGCCTCCTGGATGTCGGGAGCCCGGCCGGCGGTCCCCAGGGCGGTGGAGGTGACCGGGCACCCGTCCACCCAGTCGGAGTCCCGCAGCCCGACGGCGAGGTGGTGCGCACAGGCGACGACGGCCGCGGCGGGGTCGGTCTCCGCGGCCAGCCAGCGCTCCAGTTCGTGGGCGAACTCCTGCTCGCCGTGGCCGATCGCGGCGACCGCCAGCTCCTGCTTCCCGCCGGGGAAGAAGTGGTACACGGAGCCGAGCGTGGCCGACGCCTCCACGGAGATCTGCTTGATCCCCGTTCCGTCGTAGCCCTGTCGTTGCATCAGGTGCGAGGCCGCCCGGACGATCCGCTCCCGGGTGCCGAGTCCCGCGCCCGGCTTCACCGGGGGCGTGTCCCCCGCGGCCGTCTTCGTCGCCTTCGCGCCAGTCGTCTTCACCCGACGAGTGTACCGAGTGGAACGTTCGTTTTAGGGACTGCTACTGTCCTCGCTAGATAGAGCGCTCGTTCTAGAGGGCTCGTCCGCTCGATTCAGTTGCGTCACCCGCACCCGGCGCGCGCCGGCGGAAAGGACACGGACATGGGCAAGCAGGCAGTCACCCTCATCGGACTGGGCCCGATGGGGCGGGCCATGGGCAGGGCGTTCCTGGCCGAGGGCCACCCGCTGACGGTGTGGAACCGCAGCTCGGGCAAGGCCGACGAACTGGTGGCCCGGGGCGCGGTCCTCGCGGGCAGCGTCGAGGAGGCGCTCACGGCGAACGAACTCGTCGTCCTGAGCCTCACGGACTACGAAGCGGTGTACGCGATCCTGGGTCGGGCGGAGTCCGCGCTCGCCGGGCGAGTGATCGTCAACCTCAGCTCGGACACCCCGGAGCGGGCCGCGGAAGCCGCCGCCTGGGTCGCTGAGCGCGGCGGCGTCCAGCTGACGGGCGGTGTCCGGGTACCGCCCTCGGGTGTCGGGCAGCCGGGGACGTCCACCTTCTACAGCGGCCCCCGCGAGGTGTTCGAGCAGCACAAGACCACCCTGGAGGTGCTGACCGGCACCGACTTCCTGGGTGAGGACCCGGGGCGGGCGGCGCTGTTCTACCAGCTCCAGATGGACGTCTTCTGGACGACGATGCTCAGCTGGCTGCACGCGGTCGCGGTCGCCGAGGCCCACGGCGTCACCGCCGAGGAGCTGCTGCCGGTCGCCCGGGACGCGGCGGACGTCGGCCAGTTCCTGGAGTTCTACACCCCCAGGGTCGACCGGGGTGAGCACCCGGGGGACGTCGACCGGCTCGCGATGGGCGTCGCCAGCATCGAGCACGTGGTGCAGACCGCCCGGGACGCCGGCCTCGACAGCACCCTCCTGGCCGCGGTGCACGGAATCTTCGAGCGGGGGCTGGCGGCGGGCCGCGGCGCCGACAGCTTCACCAGTCTGGTGGAGGTGTTCAAGAAGAAGGCGCAGGTGTGAGCCCGTCGGTCCGGGGCGCGGGCGTCGCCCCGGATCGACCGACCGGTCCCACCGGATTCCCGTCCCCCACCGGTCGTTCCCCGGAAGTGCAGCTACAGGTACAGCCCGGCGTCCGCGCCGGGGCGCTGGCCCGGTACCTCCGTCGGGCCGCCACCCCGGCGCAGGGCGAACAGCTCCGCCAGGGTGGCCCCGTTCCGGTCGACGCCCTCCTCGGTGCCGAGCCACTCGACGGCCTCCGGGCGGGTCAGCGGACCGACCTCGATCCGGGCGAGGCACCGTCCCGGACGCACCACGGCGGGGTGCAGCCGTTCCAGGTCCTCGTTGGTGGTGATCCCGACGAGCACGTTGCGGCCCTGGCCGAGGAGGCCGTCCGTCAGGTTCAGCAGTCGGGACAGTGCCTGGCCCGCCGAGTCCTTGGCCCCGCCCCGGATCAGCTCGTCGCAGTCCTCCAGCAGTAGCAACCGCCAGCGGCCCTTCGCCGTGCCCTCGTCCTCACCGATCGCGATGTCCATCAGATAGCCGACGTCGGTGAACAGCCGCTCCGGGTCGAGCACGCAGTCCACCTGGCACCACTCCCGCCAGGACCGGGCGAGCGTGCGCAGTGCCGAGGTCTTGCCGGTGCCCGGCGGCCCGTGCAGCAGGAGCAGCCGCCCCGTGACGTCCTCGGCGGTCAGCTTCATCAGCCCGTCCATGGCTTCGGCCACCGGGGCGGTGTAGTTGGCCCGGGCCTCGGCCCAGGTCAGGGCCGAGATCTGACGGGTGGTGCGGTGCGGACCCCGGCGCGGCGACACGTACCAGAAGCCCATGGGCACGGTCTCCGGCTGCGGCTCCGGTTCGTCGGTCGCCCCCTCGGTCGCCACGCTCAGCACGTGGTCGGCCAGTTCGGCGCTGGTCGCCGTCACCGACACGTCGGCACCTTGCCGCCAACGGCTGGCCAGCAGTGTCCAGCCGTCGCCCACCGCGAGGGTGTTGCTCCGGTTGTCGTCGCCGCGGGTGGCGCGCACCACCGTTGCGCCCGGTGGCATGAGCGGTGCGCCGGCGCGCACCCGCTCGATCCCCGTACGGCGTGCATGGGGCTGCTCGCCGGTCGTGAACCGCCCCAGGAACAGGGCGTCCACCACGTCCGACGGGCTGTCCTCGTCGTTCAGGGTCAGCTGGACGGGGAGGGTGGCGAACGCGTCCCGGGGCGTGACGCCGGGTGCGGCCACGGGCGCCGCCGCGGGCGCATCGGGTGCCGCGGCCTCGGGAACGGCCTCGGGAACGGTCGGTCGGTCGTCGTGGGGCGGCTGCGTCAGAGTGTCCTCCGGTCGCACAGGCATGGCAGACATGACGGTCATGATCCGGCACCCCGCGCCCGTACGCACCCGGGTTTCGGTCGTCGCCGTCACCCTGACGGTTCGTCCGGCCCGCACGGGGGCGCGGGGGTGCGGGTACGCGGGGGGCTCGGGGTGGTGAAGGGGCGCCCGGCGTGAGCGGCGACCGCCCCGTGCAGACGTCCGTGCTTCCGACTCACCCTCGTTGACAGCTCGTCAGATGGCGAAAAGGGGAAGGTAATTGAACGTCTGACGAATTGCTGGTGAGGATTCCGGGAAAGAAGCCGACAAGTCTGTCATGAACATTTCCAACCCGACTGGTCACCTGGTACCACGGTCGTCGCGGAGATCCTGCTAAAGGGAGGTTCCATGAGACGTTCCCGACTTGCGGCCTGTACGGCCGCGTTCACCTCGCTCCTCGTCGCCGCCGGTCTCACCCTGACCGGAGCCGCCGCGGCCCAGGCCGCCCCCCGCGCCGCGGCCACCGGGTACGTAGCGCTGGGGGACTCCTACTCCTCCGGCCTCGGCGCCGGTGCCTACGAGGGCGCGAGCGGCTCCTGCAAGCGGACCCCCCGCGCCTACCCCGCGCTGTGGGCCGCCGCCAACTCACCCTCCTCGTTCCACTTCACGGCCTGCTCGGGCGCTCGTACGGGTGATGTCCGGACCAAGCAACTCGGCCCCCTCGGGTCCGGCACCGGGCTCGTCAGCATCACGGTCGGCGGCAACGACGCGGGCTTCTCCGACGTCATGAGCACCTGCGTCACCGAATCCGAGAAATCCTGCCTGGACCGCATCGCCACCGCCCGCCGCTACGTGGACTCCACACTGCCCGGTCACCTCGACGAGCTCTACGAGGCGATCGCCGACCGGGCCCCCCGGGCCGAAGTCGTCGTCCTCGGCTACCCCCGCTTCTACAAGCTGAGCGGCAGTTGCATCGCGGGACTCTCCGAGCGGGAGCGCTCCGCCATCAACTCCGCCTCCGACCACCTGAACGGCGCCCTCGCCAAGCGCGCGGCCGACCACGGCTTCACCTTCGCGGGCGTCACCGGACGGTTCGCCGGACACGAGATCTGCTCCGGCGACGCCTGGCTGCACAGCCTCAAGCTGCTCAGCATCAGCGAGTCCTACCACCCCAAGGCCACCGGGCAGTCCCGCGGTTACCTGCCCGCCCTGAACTCGGCGGCCTGACCCGCCCCGTTCCGCCGCGGTGCGCCGCGCCCCCGTCCGCACGGGGCCGCGGCCCACCCGGTCAGCGCAGGGCGAGGACCAACGCGCCCAGCCCCAGGACGAGCACTCCCACCGAGGCCACCAGGACGAGGGCCGCGCCGCGCCGCTGACCCCGGGTGGCCGACGCCGTCGTGCCGTGGGACTCCTCGGCGTTCGACCCCGCGGTGGCCGACGGTCCGGACGCACCGGGCCGGTCGTCGCCCGCGGCGGTGCCGTCGGCGCCGGACCCGACCGGGGGCGCGGGGCTGAGGGACGTCCCGCCGGGAGCGCCGGGGCCGGACGTTCCGCTGCCCCCCGCCGCGATGTTCCGCAACTCGCGTTCCGCCACCGCGGCCGGTAGCCGCTCGGCCGGGTCCTTGCGCAACAGGCCCCCGATGACGGGCGCCAACGGGCCCGCGGTCCGGGGCGGGGCCGGCTCCTCGTCCACCACCGCCCGCAGGGTGTCCGGCGCGGTGTCCCGCCGGAACGGCGACCGCCCCTCCACCGCCGCGTACAGCAGCACACCGAGCGACCACAGGTCCGACTCCGGGCCCGGGTCCCGGCCGAGCACCCGCTCCGGGGCCAGGAACTCCGGGGAGCCGGCGATCCGGCCCGCCCGCGTCAGCGCCGAGGTGCCCTGCGCCGTCGCGGTCCCCACGTCGGACAGCAGCACCCGACCGTCGTTGGCCAGCAGGACGTTGGCCGGCTTGACGTCCTGGTGCAACACCCCCGCGTCGTGCGCGGCCCGCAAGGCGCCCACCACCTCGGCGCCGATCCGCGCGGCCCGCTGCGGCGACACCCGCTCCTCGGCGACCAGCACGTCCGACAGGGCCAGCCCGCGGACGAGTTCCATCACGATCCACGGGCGGCGGTCCTCCACCGCCACGTCATGGATGCTGACCACGTTGCGGTGCGAGATCCTGGCCGCCGCCCAGGCCCCCCGTTCCAGCCGGGCGTGGAGCTGCTCCACCTCCGCGGCGGTGAGCCCCGCGGGCGCCCGCACCTCCTTGACGGCGACCTCCCGGCGCAGGGCCTCGTCACGGGCCAACCACACCGTGCCCGTGCCGCCCTCGCCCAGCGGCGACAACAACCGGTAGCGCCCGGCGACCAGGGGCCGTTCGACGCCGTGCTGCGCGCCCGGGTTCCCCTGTCCTGCGTCGTTCGGTTCCCGGCTCACCGGAGTCCCCCTTCGCAGTGTCCGACGCTCACAAAGTAGCCCAGCCCCGGCCGGTTGCGACCCCCCTGAACTGCCCCGAACGGATTCCCGTCGTCCCGCGCGGCCGGACCCGGACACCGGTGGGACGGGTGCGACCCGTGCGACCGCAGGGGCGGCGCCGAACCCGGTCGGCGCCGCCTCCCGGAAGGTGAGTGCCCCGGGCGGTATACACGAGTGTCAGGCGGGGGAGATAGGGTGAACCTGCCCGGGCCGGGTGCCCTCGTACGGGTGGGGAGACAAAATGGAACCGATGACAGTCCGCAGCAGGGCGCGCGTCCCTGCGATCACCTGCGGGAGTAGCGCGACCAGTTCGCGCCTCGACCGCCATCTCGCCGTGCTGGGTGGCCCCGCCATACCGCAACGGGAGGCGGCCGAGGCGACCCTGCTGATGCGTGAATTGACGACGCGCGCGCCCGCCCACGAGGTCAGCGGGCGTGAGGCCCGCGTGCGACGCGTGTCGCTCTTCGCCCCGTTGCGACGGCTGCGCCGCTCGCTCTTCGGCGGTCACTAGACACCGGCCCGGGCCCGGCGGTCGCGGTCGGAATCCTCCGGCGCGTCCCCGGCACCGCCCTTCCCACGGTGCGCGGCGTCGCCCCCGTGCCCGCCCGGGCCTCGTCTTGACCTCTTACCGCCTTGACGTCCCGGCAGCAGCTCTGCCGGACCCGCGCTCCTACGTTCATCGGTACGGAGTGTCGTTCAGCCGCACCCGCTCGGCGCCGCGTCGGCCCCTCCCCAACCGACCCGGCGGCCCCGCGGGCCTGGACCGGCACTGCGTGCGATGAGCCAGGACACCCCCGGCCCCGGTAGCACCCCGTGGTCACCCGCGGCCACGGACGGCCGGGCGTGCGGATCAGAGCAGTGCGTACTGGCCCTCCGGGCCCTCCTCGCGGTGGTCGAGGACGGAGGCGGGGCGGCGGGCCGCGTCCGGTGGCGGCAGCACGCCCGCCCGGCGCAACTCGTCCATCGTCAGCCGGGGGCCGAACGGTTCGGGGCGGCTCGGTCCGCACTCGGCGAGCAGGGCCAGCACGGTGAGGAGTTCCAGCAGTTCGGAGGTCCACGCCTGCGGCCAGGCCGCCGGTCGGACCGCTCCCAGGGAGCCCGGCCGCGGTGCCGGTGCCGTGCGACGGCCGAACCAGGACTCCACCACCCGCACGCCCTGGGCCCTGAGGTGCCACACCTCCGTGGGCACCGGAGAGATCCGCCCTCCGTCCAGGTCCAGGCTCCCGGTGTCCGGGTCGTGGCGCAGGACGGTCGGGTGCTCGGGGAGCGGGGACCGCACGTAGGGGCGGCTGCCACCGGGGAGCCGAGGTCGGTCGCCGTCGGCGCGGACCATCAGCCGCAGCAGTCGGTGTCCCGTGTCGGTGCCCCGCGCCCAGACCTCCGGATCGCAGGTGAGCGGCACCGTGCAGCCACCCGGCCCCGGGCGGGCGGCGGCGACGATCCACGCCAGGACGTCCAGGGGGTCGAGGCCGTGGAGGCCGAGACGGGTGGCGAGCAGGTCCGGCAGCCCGGGGGCGAGGTTGGGCTCGGCTCCGCCCGGTCGGCGGAAGAGGGGGTGCACCCGGGTGGCGCGGGGCCGCTCGCGGGGCGCGGGGACGGGCGGCGGCACGGTGACCGGCAGCCGTGCCGTGACCAGGAGCGCCGGCCCCGGCCCGGCCGCGTCACCCGCCGCTGCCGGGGTGTCCAGGACGAACAGTTGTCGGGCGTCGGCGACCCGCCACAACTCCGGGCGGGCCGCGTCGATCAGCCGGTGGTCGGGGATCAGCCACTGCTCGTCGAAGGGCGCGAGCAGGACGCGCAACGGCTGCGGGAACGGTCCCGGGGCGTGGGCGAGCCGGGCCGTGCCGGTGGACTGGCCGGGCAGCTGGGCGACCGTGGACCGCGGGGTGCGGGCCCGGCTGGACTCGAACAGGGCCGTCCGGTCCGTGCCCTCGGCCCGGGCCAGGGCCTCCCACCGCGCCCTGAGCGTTGCGGTGTCCGGGGCCACGGGCCAGCCCCGGCCGATCCGGGGGGCGGCGACGGACCACGGCATCAGGTCCGCCAACAGCGGTTCCTCGGTGTGCGTCACGACCGGCATGCTAGCCATGGTGGCGCCGGTCAGTGCGGTGGCTGGGCGTCCAGGGTGACGGTGAAGGAGAAGCGGTCGCCCCGGTAGTGGATGACGGCGAGGTCGAGGACCCGACCGTCCTCGTCGTGGGTGACGCCCGTGTAGTGCAGGATCGGGCTGAGCAGCGGGACGTCGAGCAGCCGTGCCGTGTCCGGGTCGGCCAGTCGGGCCTCGACCGTGTCGGTGATCCGACCGATCCGGGCGCCGACCACGTCCCGCAGCACCTTGGTCATCGGCCAGCGTTCCAGGTCCGCGGGGTCCATCCGCTCGGCCAGCTCCGGCCGGACGTAGTTGCGCGCGTGGTTGGTGGGTTCGCCGGTCGCCTCGTCGGAGCGCAGCCGGTGGTACGTGGCGACCTCGTCCAGGCCCGGGAACCGGTCCGCGTACGCGTGGGGGACCGGTATCCGCCCGTGCTCCAACAGACGGGTGGTCATGCCCGACTGCTGGGCCACGATCGCGTCCACCGAGCCCAGCAGGCGGACCGGGGCGCCGCGCCGCGCGGCCGGCTCGATGAAGGTGCCCCGCCGTCGGTGGCGGCTGATCAGCCCCTCGTCCTCCAACTCCTTGAGGGCCTGTCGCATGGTCAGCACGCTGACCCCGTAGTGCCCGGCGAGGCGTTCCTCGGTGGGCAGCCGCAGCGGGGCGTCCGGCGCCCGCCCGAGTATCGAGGCGCGCAGGGACTGCGACACCTGGTACCAGAGCGGAAGCTTGCGATTCAGGACGATCGAGTCCGGGGCAAAAGCGGTCACGACTTCTCCGAATCGGGTTCCGGTGCGGCGGCCCACGAGGACGCGGGGGTCGTTCGGGGGACGGTCGCCCGCGGTGCGCTAGGGGTTCCTGAAATGGCGCTCCAGACCATGCCACACATCGTCGTACCCGCGCTGGAGGTGGTCCGCGCCGGCCGCGAGGGCGGTGGTGACCACGGGCCACCGGGTCTCGAACATGAACGCCAGCCCGTCGTCGATGCGCTGGGGCACCAACGCGGCGGCGCTCGCCCGGTCGAAGGTCTCGCGGTCCGGCCCGTGCGCCGACATCATGTTGTGCAGGGAACCGCCGCCCGCCACGAACCCGCCCGCACCGCCGGCCTTGGCGTCGTAGGCGCCCTCGATCAGGCCCATGTACTCGCTCATCACGTTGCGGTGGAAGTACGGCGGCCGGAAGGTGTCCTCGCCCACCAGCCAACGGGGCGCGAAGACCACGAAGTCCACGGCCGCGAGACCCGGGGTGTCGGACGGCGAGGTGAGCACCGTGAAGATCGACGGGTCCGGGTGGTCGTAGCTGAGGGAGCCGATCACGTTGAAGGTGCGCAGGTCGTAGACGTACGGGGTGTGGGTGCCGTGCCAGGCGACCACGTCCAGCGGGGAGTGGTCGTAGGGGGCGCTCCACAGGTTGCCGCAGAACTTGTTCACCACCTCGATGGGGCCCTCGACGTCCTCGTAGGCGGCGACCGGCGCCCGGAAGTCGCGCGCGTTGGCGAGGCCGTTGGCGCCGATCGGGCCGCGCTCGGGCAGGTGGAAGGGGCGGCCGTAGTTCTCGCAGACGTAACCGCGCGCGGCGGGGCCGTCCCCGTCGGGCGCCGGATCCAGCAGCTCGACCCGGAAGCGGACGCCCCGCGGGACGAGCGCGATCTCACCGGGGCGGGCGGCGAGCAGCCCGAGTTCGGTGCGCAGCAGCAGACCGCCGCGCTCGGGCACGATCAGCAACTCCCCGTCCGAGTTGCTGAACACCCGGTCCTTCATGGAGGTGTTGGCGTGGTACAGGTGCACGGCCATGCCGGTGCGGCTCGCGGCGTCGCCGTTGCCGCCGAGGGTCCACAGGCCGGCCAGGAAGTCCGTTCCGGCCGGCGGTGCGGGCAGGGGGTCCCAGCGCAGTCGGTTGGGGTCGGGGACCGTCTCCGTGAAGGGAGCCGTGCGCAGCGCGCCGTTGCCGACCCGGGTGAACGCGGGGTGGGCGGCGGACGGGCGGATCCGGTACAGCCAGCTGCGCCGGTTGTCCCCGCGGGGTTCGGTGAAGGCGCTCCCGCTCAGCTGCTCCGCGTACAGCCCGAGGGGGCCGTGCTGCGGTGAGTTGCGGCCCAGCGGCAGGGCGCCGGGGACGGCCTCGCTGCTGTGTTCGTTACCGAATCCGGTCGCGTAGGTCAGGCTCTCGGCGGTCTTCCGGGCGGTGTCACCGCTCATCGGCGCTCCCTCGTAGCTATTCCTATGCATCACCGTAGGATTCGGTTCCCCGTGGCGCAAGGGCGAAGGGGCACCGGGTCGCGCACCGGCGGGAGCGGGTCGGCCGGAGCGGGTCGGGGAGAGCGGGCCGATCGGTGGGGGCCGGTCGGCGGGGGAGGCCCGGGGCGTGCACCCTGTCCGATCCCGCCGGCGGCGCGTCGCCTAGGCTCGGGTGCCATGGCGTCACCTCAGCAACCGGTCCCCACCCGCGTGCGCGCGCGCCGGGGCGCGTGCGCGCTCGTCCTGTGCTGCGCCCTGGTCGCCGCCGCGGCCTGCGACGGCAACACCTCCTCCCGGGGCGGCGACGGCCACGCGGTGACCCCGTCCCCGGTGGGGGAACTCCTCTCGACGAGCGACGCGACGGGGGACCAACTCCGGGAGGTCGACCGGGAGGGCGCCCCCGGTGTGCGGATCGCCGTCCGGCCGGGCGCCGCCGAGAACTGGGACGTCCGGCTCACCGTCACCAACTTCCGCTTCAGCGCGGAGCGCGGCGGCAGCGCCGCGACGACGGGCCGCGGGTACGCCGTCCTCTATCTGGAGGGTCGCCGACTGGCCCGACTGCACCAACCCGGGTACCGGCTGTCCGCGGCCTCCCTGGGGCGCGGCACGCACGAGTTGACCGTCCGGTTGCACGCGGACGACGGCACGGCGTGGGCCGTTGACGGACAGGCGGTCGAGGACGTCGCCCGGGTGACCCTCGCGCCGCGCAAGGCCGCTCCCGCCGGCTGAGCGACCCCGCCCGGACCGCCCGTCCGCGTGCGGTTCGCCGCTCACCCGGGAACGCATGACGCATCATCAACTACCCATGTCTATGGGGTACTTGTGCCCTCCATGAGGGTTCCGGGAGGGTGCGGCGTGACCTCCCCATGGTCCATACCAGTCGGTATGCTCAAGGGGATCGCTTCCGTGCCGAGTGCCGTCACGCACCGTGGAGTCCCGATGTCCTCAGCGCCCTCTGCGCCCTTAACGCCCTCCGCCTCCTCCCCGTCCGGCACCACCAGGACCGCCCTGCGCGTCTGCCCCCTCTGCGAAGCGACCTGCGGGCTCGCCCTGACCATCGAGGGCACCGCCGTCACCCGGGCGTGCGGGGACCGCGACGACGTCTTCAGCCACGGCTTCATCTGTCCGAAGGGCGCCCTGTTCGGCAGCGTCGACGGCGACCCCGACCGGCTCACCCGGCCGCTGCTGCGCCGCCGCGGACGGCTGACGGAAACCGGCTGGGACGAGGCGTTCGACGCCGTCGCCGCCGGTCTGCGGCCGGTCATCGAGACCTACGGGCCGAACGCGGTCGGCGTGGTCCTCGGCAATCCCAACGTCCACACCGTCGCCGGCGTCCTGTACCCGCCGCTGCTGGTCAACGGCATCGGGACCCGCAGCCTGTTCACGGCCACCACGCTCGACCAGATGCCCAAGCACGTCTCCAGCGGACTCCTCTACGGCGACGCCCACGCGATCCCGGTGCCGGACCTCGACCGCACCGACCACCTGCTGCTCCTGGGCGCCAACCCCGTCGAGTCCAACGGGAGCCTGTGCACCGCGCCCGACTTCCCCGGCCGCCTGGCAGCGCTGCGGGCCCGCGGCGGCACCCTCACCGTGATCGACCCGCGCCGCACCAGCACCGCACGGCTCGCCGACCGGCACGTCGCCATCCGCCCGGGCACCGACGCCCTGCTGCTCGCCGCCATGGCGAACGTCCTGTTCGCCGAGGACCGCGTGCGCCTGCGCCACCTCGCCCCCCATGTCCTCCAGGTGCCCGAACTGGGAAGCGCACTGGTGGAGTTCACCCCCGAAGCGGTCAGCGAGGCCTGCGACGTGGCGGCCGGGACGATCCGTGACCTGGCCCGCGAGCTGGCCGGGGCGCCGACCGCCGCCGTGTACGGCCGGATCGGCAGCAGCACCGTCCTCTTCGGCACCCTCGCGAGCTGGCTGGTCGACGTCCTCAACATCCTGACCGGCAACCTCGACCGCCCCGGCGGCGTGCTCTTCCCGCAGTCCGCCACCGACCGGCCGCCGCGCCCCGTCGGACCCGGCAGCGGCTTCACCCTCGGCCGGTGGCGCAGCCGGGTCAGCGGACATCCCGAGGTCAAGGGGGAGCTGCCGTTCGCCGCGCTCTCCGAGGAGATCGACACCCCCGGTGCGGGCGTGCCCGGCGGCCTCGGCGGCGGCCCCCTGAGGGCCCTGGTCACCAGTGCCACCAACCCCGTCCTCTCGGCTCCCGACGGCGACCGCCTCGACCGGGCGCTCGCCGGACTCGACTTCATGGTCAGCGTCGACCCGTACCTCAACGAGACGACCCGCCACGCCCACGTCGTGCTGCCCCCGCCCCGGCCCTCCCGCACCCCGCACTACGACTTCGCCTTCAACATGCTGGCCGTGCGCAACCAGGCCCGCTACAGCCGCCCCGCGGTCCCGCTGGACGCCGGGGCGATGGCCGAGACCGAGATCCACGCCCGGCTGGTCCTGGCCGCCACCGGACTGCACGGCGCCGACCCCGCGGACGTGGACGCCTGCGTCGTCTACAGCGCCCTCGTCCAGGCCGTCGCCGACCCCCTCGGCCCCGTCCACGGCCGTGACCCGCACGCCCTCGCCGCCGAACTGGACGGCGAGGGCGGGGCCGAACGACGCCTCGACCTGATGCTGCGCCTCGGCCCCTACGGCGACGGCTTCGGCGCCCGCCCCGGCGGCCTCACCCTGCGTCGGCTGCTCGACGCGCCGCACGGCGTCGACCTGGGCCCGCTGCGCCCCCGACTGCCGCAGCCGCTCGCCACCCGCAGCGGACGCGTCGAGCTGCTGCCGCCGCCGATCGCCGCCGACCTGACCCGGCTCGCCCTGGCCCGACACGACCGACCGGGCGGTTTCGTGCTCGTCGGCCGGCGCCACCTGCGCTCCGGCAACAGCTGGCTGCACAACGTGCCCGGCTTCGGCGGCGGCTCCCAGAGCTGCACCCTGCACGTGCACCCCGAGGACGCCCGGCGGCTCGGCCTCGCCGACGGGGGCCGGGTCCGGGTCAGCGGCTCCGGGGGAGAGGTCGCCGCACAGGTCGAGATCACCGACTCGGTCCGCCCCGGAGTGGTCAGCCTGCCGCGCGGTTGGGGCCACGACCGCCCGGGCACCCGGCTGCGGGTGGCCGCCGCGCTGCCCGGCGTCAACGTCAACCGACTCCTCGACGGAAGCCTGCTCGACCCCCTGTCCGGAACCGCCGTGCTCAACGCCGTTCCCGTGCGTCTCACCGCCATCTGTACATGACCGGGACTTTCGCGCATATTGCTCTCATGTCAACATCTTGTTAACGCATTCCCCCGCGACCTAACGTCACGCTGACCGCAGGCCCTGGTGAGAGAGCCACACGGTTCAAGGACGAACGTTAGGTAATCCACTCATGCTGACCATCCTCGGCTTTGCCATGATCGCGACCTTCCTGGTCCTGATCATGATGAAGAAGGTCTCGCCGATCGCGGCGCTGGTCCTCATCCCCGCTCTGTTCTGCGTACTGGTGGGGCAGGGGGCGAACCTCGGCGACTACGTCATCGACGGCATCGGCGACCTCGCGCCCACCGCCGCGATGCTGATGTTCGCCATCGTGTACTTCGGCGTGATGATCGACGTCGGCCTCTTCGATCCGATCGTCCGGGTGATCCTGCGGTTCGCCAAGGCGGACCCCCTGCGGATCGTCGTCGGCACGGCCGCGCTCGCCGCGATCGTCTCCCTCGACGGCGACGGCTCCACCACCTTCATGATCACCGTCTCGGCGATGTACCCGCTGTACAAGCGGCTGAAGATGAGCCTGGTCGTGCTGACCGGCATCGCCGCCACCGCCAACGGCGTCATGAACACCCTGCCCTGGGGCGGCCCCACCGCCCGCGCGGCGACGGCCCTCAAGCTCGACGCCAGCGAGATCTTCGTCCCGATGATCCCGGCCCTCGCGGTCGGCCTGCTCGGCGTCTTCGCCCTCGCCTACGTCCTCGGCCGCCGTGAGCGCAAGCGCCTCGGGTACCTCTCCCTCGACGAGGTCATCGAGGCCGAGGCCGGCTCCGCCGACGAGAAGGTCCTGGTCGGCGCCGGCGGCACCAGCGGCAAGGCCGGCTCCGGCACCACCCGCTCCGGTGGCACCAGCGGTACCGGTACGGGTGGCGGCACCGACGACGGCGACCCGAGCGACAAGGCCGGCAAGAGCGACGGGGCCGGCAAGGCCGAGGAAGCGGGCGAGGCCGAGGAGGAGCACGAGGGTTTCCACGTGCTCGACCCGAACCGGCCCACCCTGCGCCCCAAGCTGTACTGGTTCAACGCCGGTCTGACGATCCTCCTGCTGACCGCCATGATCATGGAGCTGCTGCCGATCCCGGTGCTCTTCATGCTCGGTGCCGCCCTGGCCCTGACGGTGAACTTCCCGCACATGCCGGACCAGAAGGCCCGGATCGCCGCGCACTCCGAGAACGTGCTCAACGTCGCCGGCATGGTCTTCGCCGCCGCCGTCTTCACCGGCGTCCTCCAGGGCACCGGCATGGTCGACGACATGGCCAAGGCCGTCGTCTCGGCCATCCCCGACTGGATGGGCCCGCACATGGCCCTGGTCACCGGCTTCCTGTCGCTCCCGTTCACGTACTTCATGTCCAACGACGGGTTCTACTTCGGCATCCTCCCGGTCCTCGCCGAAGCGGGCGCGGCGCACGGCGTGCCCCCGCTGGAGATCGCCCGCGCCTCCCTCGTCGGCCAGCCGCTGCACATGTCGAGCCCCCTGGTGCCCGCGGTGTACGTCCTCGTGGGCATGGCGAAGGTCGAGTTCGGCGACCACACCCGGTTCACCGTGAAGTGGGCCGCGCTCACCTCGCTGGTGGTGCTCGGCGCCGGGTTCGTGTTCGGCATCATCTGAGCCGGTGGCGGGCGGGCGCCGGGGGTCCTGCCACCCC